>NZ_JAMYPB010000014.1:0-121309 GCF_040320135.1 Mesorhizobium sp. M0772
CCTGGTTACTTTTTGAAAATCTCACTCATCAAACCAAACCATCGGTAGCCCCCCAAAGGCAGGGCGGTGCGCGGCAAAGGCGGAAGGGCGTGTTTTGGGGTCCACGTCAACCCCAATGGCGGCGCCATCGCGCTTGGTCATCCCTTGGGCATGTCGGGCGCGCGCATTGCAGGCACGGCTGCGCTGGAGCTTCGCGAGCGCGGCGCCCGCTATGCGCTCGCCACCATGTGCATCGGCGTCGGCCAGGGCATCGCAGTGGCGCTCGAACGGGTTTGAGATCGCACTGCCCTTAATAGGGCAAACCGACATAGTTCTCCGCCAGCGCGGTCGACGCCGCCTGCGAATGCACGAGATAGTCGAGCTCGGCTTCCTGGATGCGCTGGCCGAACTCGCCCGTATCGGGAAAGCGGTGCAGCATCGTCGTCATCCACCAGGAGAAGCGCACCGCCTTCCACACCCGAGCCAGCGCTTTGGCTGAATAGGCGTCAAGCCCGGCCTGCGATTTGTCCAGATAGAATTCGCGAAGTCCGGCAAAGAGATAGCGCACGTCGCTGGCAGCGAGGTTGAGCCCTTTGGCGCCGGTCGGGGGCACGATATGGGCGGCGTCGCCGACCAGGAACAGCCGGCCGAAGCGCATCGGCTCGGCAACGAAGGAGCGCAGCGGCGCGATCGACTTTTCGAAGGACGGCCCGGTAACAACGGCGGCGGCAGTCTGCTCGGGCAGGCGACGGCGCAACTCATCCCAGAAGCGGTCGTCGCTCCAGGCCTCGACGCTCTCATCAACCGGAACCTGCACATAGTAGCGGCTGCGATGTGTCGAGCGCATCGAGCACAGCGCAAAGCCCCGCTCATGGTTGGCGTAGACCAGTTCGTGATCGGCCGGCGGCACTTCGGCCAGCACGCCGAGCCAGCCGAAGGGATAGGTCCGCTCGAAGGTTTTCAGCGCCCGCTCAGGCACCGATTTGCGGCTGACGCCGTGATAGCCATCGCAGCCGGCGATGAAGTCGCAGTCGATGCGATGGCCGACGCCGTCCTTGCTATAGGTGACGTAAGGCGCTTCGCCATCGAAACCATGCAGCGCGACGTTGGCCGCCTCATAGACGGTGGTCAGCCCGACCGCCTCGCGCTTGTCCATCAGATCGTGCGTCACTTCGGTCTGGCCATAGACGGTGACATGCTTTCCCCCAGTCAGTGCCGTGAGGTCGAGCCGGTGCAGGCCGCCGCCGAAGGCAAGCGAGATGCCGGCATGCAGCAGGCCCTCGGCATGCAGCCTTGCAGCTGCGCCCGCCTCTTCGAGCAACTCGACGGTGCCTTGTTCGAGCACCCCTGCCCGCACCCGGCCAAGCACATGCTCCCGGCTCGAACGTTCGAGGATCACCGTCTCGACGCCAATGGTGCCGAGAAGCTGGCCAAGCAGCAGCCCGGACGGTCCGGAGCCGACAATGACAATCCGGGTGCGCATCAGTGTCCCAGGCTTTCGATCTGTCCGGCGAGTTCGGCGGCGAGCCGTAGCGCAGCCGCGGTCGCAACCGCCATCTGCGGCAAGAGCAGCCATTCCAGCGTCCAGGCAGCACCGGAGCGCTCCTGCTCATGCACCAGCGCCTGATGCATGCCGGAAAGCTGGGTGGCGTTGAAGCGCGCCAGCGTCACCAGCACTTCCGCCTTCACCGGGTTCTGCTTGTGCGGCATGGCCGACGAGCCGCCGCCGCCGGACAGCTTGATGTCGGTTCTATCTTGAGCCATCAGCGCAATGTCCTGGCCGAACTTGCCGAGGCTGCCGGTGATGAGCGATAGCAGCCCGGCGAATTCGGCCAGCGCATCCCGCTGGCTGTGCCATTGCGGCGCGTCGCCAAGGCCGAGCTTTGCGGCAAGGGCCGCGCGCACGGCAGGTCCTTTGTCGCCCAGCTTCTCCAGCGTGCCGGCGGCGCCGCCAAACTGCACCACGAGCAGACGCTTGGATTGCTCCGACAGTCTCTGCTGATGCCGTTGCAGCGGCGTGCGCCACACCGCCACGCGGTCCGACGCCTGAATTGGGATCGCCGGCTGCATGCGCGTCATCGCTGTCAATGCACGGCTGCCAAAACGTTCTTCCAGCCCCACCAGCCGCAGAATGTTTTCAGTCAGCAGCAGGTCGAGATGTTCAATGAGCCGGCGCAGCCGAAGCACCAGGCCAGTGTCGATGACGTCCTGGCTGGTTGCGCCGAAATGCACGCCGGCGTCGTGCGGCGCCCCGACCGCTGCCTTCAACTGGCGCACCAGTTCGGGCACGATCACGCCATCCTTCGCCACACCGGCCCGCAGCCGCGCGGTGTCCGGCTTGTATGACAACAGGACAGGTACAATCGCCGCGGCGGCATCCGTGCCGATAGTCCCGCTTTCGGCTTCCGCTTGCGCCAGCGCGCGCTCGAAATCGAGCATGGCGGCGATTTCCGCATCCACCGAAAAATGCCGAGCCGCCTCCTCGTCGCCGAGCAGGCCGGAGAGCAGCGGATGGTCGAAGGGCGATACGGTCATGTCATTGGTTTCCTGACCGTCAGCTGTCGAAGAAGACCGTTTCCTTCTCCCCCTGGAGATGGACGTCGAAAATATAGTTGTCGCCTTGCCGCTCGGCGATCAGCGTCGGCACGCGCACCTTGTGCTCGATGCGGGCCAGGATCGGATCCTCGGCATTGGCCTTGGCCTCGTCGGAGAAATAGAGCCGCGTGTGGAGGCCGATATTGATGCCGCGGGCGACGATCCACAGGCTGATATGCGGCGCCATCAGCCGGCCGTCGCCATACGGCACGCGTCCCGGCTTGATCGTCTGAAAACTGCACAGGCCGGTTTCCATGTCGGTCGGCTGACGGCCCCAGCCCTGAAAATCCGGATCGGCATCGCCGCGCAATTCGGCCGGCGAATTGTAGAAGCCATTGGCATCCGCTTGCCAGATTTCGATCAAGGCATCCCTGAGCGGCGTGCCGGTGCCGTCGAGCACGCGGATGCGCAAACCGATGCGCTCGCCCTTGGTCTTGTCGTTGAGCATCGTCGCGCCGAGGTCTGTCGGATAGACGCCGCCGATACCACCGAAATTCGGCGTCAGCCCGATATGCACGTAGGGCCCGGCGGTCTGCGACGGGCTCTCCTTCAGCCGGGTCAGCGATTGCGCCATCAATTGCCCTCCGGCCGGTTTTCGAACAGCGCGGCGCGGCGCCCGCGCAGCACGATGTCGAACTTGTAGGCGCGCGCGTCGAACGGGATCGTCGCCTGCATGTCGAGCGCCGCGACCAGCGTCTCAACGGCCGCCTTGTCACGGATACCGCGCACGATCGGGCACCGCCAGATCAGCGGGTCGCCCTCGAAATACATCTGCGTGATCAGCCGCTGTGCGAAGCCGTGGCCGAACACCGAGAAATGGATGTGCGATGGCCGCCAGTCATTGGGCCCGTTCGGCCAGGGATAGGGACCGGGCTTCACCGTGCGAAAGGCATAGCCGCCATCGGCATCGGTGATGGTGCGGCCGCAGCCGCCGAAATTCGGATCGAGCGGCGCGAGATAGCCGTCCTTCTTGTGGCGGTAACGGCCGCCTGAATTGGCCTGCCAGAATTCGAGCAGCGCGCCGGAGACGCCCTGGCCGCGCTCGTCGAGCACGCGGCCATAGACGATGATACGCTCGCCGATTGCGCTCTCGCCGGGCTTGGCGAAGTTGTGGATCAGGTCATTGTCGAGTTCGCCGAGCATGGCGTGGCCGAACACCGGACCGGTGATTTCGGACGCCGTGTTGTCGAAGGCCAGCAGCGCCTTTTGCGGCGAGCGCAACACCGACGTCTTGTAGTCGGGCGTCAGCGCCGGCGGATGCCAGCCACGGTCGCGCTGGAAGAAGGCTCCGCTCTCGGGCCTGCGGTTCGAGCCGGCATCAGCTGGCATGGCCAGCCCTGCTTCCGTCCATTTCCGAAAACACCTCCTTGGCGATCCTGAAGGCGCGGTTGGCGGCCGGCACGCCGGCATAGATCGCGACATGCAGGAACGCTTCGCAGATATCGTCGCGCGACGCACCGGTGTTGGCGGTGGCGCGCACATGCATGGCGACCTCTTCATCATGGCCAAGGGCGGCCAGCAGTGCCAGCGTCACGATCGAGCGTTCGCGCCTGCTGAAGCCCGGACGCGCCCACACAGTGCCCCAGGCTGCCTCGGTGATCAGCTCCTGGAACGGCCGGTCGAAATCGGTGACGGCATCCTCGCTGCGATCAACATGCCGGTCGCCGAGCACCGAGCGCCTGACGGTCAGCCCGGTCTGATATCTGGTTTCGTTTTTGGGCAGTTCATCCATGGGTCTGCTTTCTCAGGGGAAGCGCCGCGACGAAATCGCGGATCAGGGTGGTCAGCGCCTTGGGCTGTTCGACGCAAGGGATGTGCGCGGCGTCACGAATGATTTCGAAATGTGCGCCTGGGATCAGATCGGCCAGCCAGCGGACGAGATCCGGCGGCGTCGAGCCGTCCTGGTCGCCAACGACGCAAAGCGTGGGTACCGCGATCCCCTGCGCGGCCTCGGTGAAATCGGCATCGCGCACCGCGGCGCAGGTGCCGACATAGCCGGCGACGGCTTGCCGGGTCATCATGTTCCAGTAGCCGTCGAGCTCGGCGACACGGTCCGCGTGGAAGGCAGGCGTAAACCACATTTTGAGCACGGCATCGGCGATGGCCTGGATACCTTTGCTTTCGACCGTTTCGATGCGGGTGTTCCAGCTGTCGGCCGTGCCGATCTTGTGGGCGGTGTCGCACAGGATGAGGCCGTCGACGATTTCGGGGCGCCGGGCATAAAACCCTTGCGCAATCAGGCCGCCCACCGACAGGCCGCACAGCACCGCATTGTTCAGTTCGAAATGATCGATCAGGCCCGACAGATCATCGACATGCTCGTCGATCGAGCTGACGCCACCAATGTCGGACAGGCCATGGCCGCGCTTGTCGTAGACCAACACAGGCATTTCGCCACCCAGTTCGGACAACACCTCGTCCCAGACGCGGAAGTCGGTGCCCAGCGAATTGATGAACACGATCGGCCGCGCATTTCCCTTCGCCTTGATATGGCGATGGTGCAGCGTGATGCCGCCAATGTTGACGAATGGCACGATTTCGATCCTCCGTGTTCACATTGCACAAGGCATTTGGTTTGGTAAAATGATATTTTACGCCGTTTCATTAACTGCTAGGTTATGAGAACATGTCCGAAAGCCGCATAAGGTTCCGTCACCTGCAGGCATTCCTTGAGGTAGCGCGGCAAGGCAGCGTGGCGAGGGCGGCCGACTTTCTCCATGTCAGCCCACCGGCCGTGACCAAGACGTTGCGCGAATTGGAGGAGGCGCTTGGCATCGCTGTCGTCGAACGCGACGGCCGCGGCATCAGGGTGACACGGCTTGGCGAAATCTTTCTCGGCCATGCCGGCACGGCGATCACGGCACTGAAGCGCGGCGTCGATTCCGTCCGCCAGGACGGCGCCATCAACCGGCATCCGATCCGCATCGGCGCGCTCCCGACAGTGTCGGCCAAGGTGATGCCACGCGCCATAAGCCTGTTCCTGAGTGAAAATACCGGTGCTGCGATCAAGATCGTCACCGGCGAGAACGCGGTCCTGCTGGAACAGTTGCGCGTCGGTGCGCTCGATCTCGTCGTCGGCCGGCTTGCGGCGCCGGAAAACATGACCGGCTTCTTCTTCGAGCATCTCTATTCCGAACCGGTGCTGTTCGTGGTGAGGGCCGGCCATCCGCTGCTGCAGCCGGGCCAGGACATCTTCGCCCGGCTCGATGAATTCCCGGTGCTGATGCCGACGCGGGAGTCGGTCATCCGCCCCTTCGTCGACCGCCTGTTCATCACCAACGGCATGACGGCGCCTGCGACCGAGATCGAGACCGTCTCGGATTCCTTCGGCCGTGCCTTCCTGCGCCAAAGCAATGCGGTCTGGATCATATCGACAGGCGTCGTCGCCAACGAACTCTCCAGCGGCGCCTTCGTCGCCTTGCCCGTCAACACCGAGGAAACCAAAGGGCCGGTCGGCCTGACGATGCGGACCGACACTGCGCCTTCGCCGGCCTTCACCATCCTGCTGCAGACCATTCGCGAGGCGGCCAGCCAGAACGCCTGAGCACCTTTCGCCAATCTGGCGCAGAGCGGGCCTTCAGCCGTATTTCCATAACCTGTTGGTTAAAGAAACACCGCAAAATATCATTTTACCAAACCAAACACCTAGGGCACTGTGACGATGGGAGGATCGAAATCGTGCCGTTATCGGCATTGGCGGCGTTCCGCTGCCGCCTCAAGGCCTGCCGGGGCGATCTCCGATCTTAAGAACGGGCGGCATCGATTTTGAGCAGGCCGGCGGTGACCTCCAGGTGCCGTCAGGAAAGGGAGGAATACCAGCATGACCTCAAGCAAATCCGGCGTCTCGCGGCGCCAGTTCATCGCCACATCGCTCGCCGGCGGCGCGGCACTTGCGCTCAGCCGCGGCCAGGCATTCGCGCAGGCCGCCGACACGCTGAAGGTCGGCTTTGTCAGCCCGCGCACCGGGCCGCTCGCCGGCTTCGGCCAGACCGACGGCTATGTGCTCGATCTCGCCCGCAAGGCGCTCGCCAACGGCCTCGACATCGGCGGCAAGAAATACAGTGTCGAGATCATCGACCAGGACACGCAATCCGACCCGTCGCGCGCCGGCCAGCTCGCCAAGGACCTCATCAACAACCAGGCCGTCGACCTGATGCTGGCGGTGTCGACGCCGGAGGTGATCAACCCGGTCGCCGACGCCTGCGAAGCCGCCGGCGTGCCTTGCCTCTCCACCGTCATGCCGTGGGAGGCCTGGTATTTCGGCCGCGGCGCCAAGCCCGGCGAACCCTCGCCGTTCAAATGGACCTATCATTTCGGCTTCGGCGTCGACGAGTTCTTCCGGACCTACATCTCGCAATGGAACCTGATCGAGACCAACAAGAAGGTCGGCGTCATGTATCCCAACGACGCAGACGGCAATGCCATCCGCACCCATCTGGCGCCGTTGCTGGCAAAGCAGGGTTTCACCATCGTCGATCCCGGCGCCTACGAGACCGGCACCACCGACTATTCCTCGCAGATCGCGCTGTTCAAGCAGGAAGGCGTCGAGATCTTCAACTCCTTCCCGATCCCGCCGGACTTCGCCGCCTTCTGGCGTCAGGCTGCACAGCAAGGCCTGATCAAGCAGATCAAGATCTGCCAGGTCGCCAAGACCGGATTGTTCCCGTCCGACATCGAGGCGCTGGGCGATCTCGGCAACAAGATTTCGAGCGCCGCTTACTGGCACAAGGCCTTTCCCTACAAGTCGCCGCTGACCGGCGTTTCGGGAATCGAACTGGCCGACGGTTATGAGGCCGCCAGCGGCAAGCAGTGGACGCAGCAGCTCGGCGCCTCGATGTCGCTGCTCGACGCCGGCTTCGAGGCGCTGAAGGCAAGCACCGACGCCAAGGACAAGGCGGCCGTCGCCAAGGCGCTGAGCGCGCTCAACACCGAGACCATGATCGGCAAGGTCGACTTCACCAGCGGCCCGGTCGCCAATGTCTCTCCCGGCCCGATCATCGGCACCCAATGGGTGGCGGCCAAGGAAGGCGGCAAATTCCCGCTCGACTACGTCGTGACCGAGAACGCCACCGACCCGAAGGTTCCGGTCGAGGCCAAGCTCCAGCCGTATAACGGCTGACGGACGGCTACGGGGATCGCATCGTGAACGGTTCAGCAAACGCCGCGATCCTCCGCGCTGCCGGCATCCAGAAACGCTTCGGCGCGCTGGTGGTGCTCGACGATGTCGACTTCGCCATGAATGCCGATGAGGCCGTCGGCATCGTCGGCCCGAACGGCGCCGGCAAGACGACGCTGCTCAGCATCTTATCAGGCGCCTTCCCGCCGAGCGCCGGCACGGTCGCCTTCAAGGGTGGCGATGTGACCGCGATGCCGGCTACAGCGCGCTGTCGTCTCGGCCTGGTGCGCACGCACCAGGTGCCCAAGCCGTTCGGCGGCATGACCACGTTCGAGAACGTTTTTGTTGCCGCGTCGCATGGCGCCGGTCTCGCCCGCGACGAGGCCTATGAAGAGGCGCTGGAGTCGCTGAAACTGTGCGGCATGATGGGCGTGGCCAACCGGCGCGCCGAAACGCTCGGCCTGCTCGACCGCAAGCGGCTGGAACTTGCCCGCGCGCTCGCGGCAAGGCCTACGCTGCTTCTGCTCGACGAGATCGGCGGCGGACTGACCGATGGCGAGGCGAGCGAACTTGTCGATACCATCAAGGAATTGCGCCGCCGCAAGATCGGCATCGTCTGGATCGAGCACATCGTCCACATCCTGCTGCAGGTGGCAGAGCGGCTGATCTGCATGGATGCCGGCAAGATCATCGCCGACGGCGAGCCGCAAGCGGTGATGGCTGACCCCGAAGTCGTGCGGGCCTATCTCGGCGGAGGCCCGAAATGAGCCTGCTCGCAATCGACAATCTGGTCGTCCGCCACGGCCTGTTGCAGGCGGTGCGCGGTGTGAGCTTTACGATCGAGCGCGGCGAAACGCTGGCGCTGGTCGGCGCCAACGGCGCCGGCAAGACGACGCTGCTGCGGGCGATCGCCGGCGCGCACCAGCCGACGGCCGGCCGCGTGCTGCTGAATGGCGCCGATATCACCGGCGTTCCCTCGCACAAGCGGGTCGGCATGGGCGTCGCGCTGGTGCCGGAAGGACGAAAGCTGTTCGTGCAGATGACGGTCGAGGAGAACCTTCTGCTCGGCAAGACCGCCGGCCGGCCCGGCGACTGGAGCGTGGAAAGGGTGCTCGACACGTTCCCCAATCTGAAGCCGCGCCGCCACGCCAAGACCGGGCATCTCTCCGGTGGCGAGCAGCAGGCCACCGCCATCGGCCGCGCGTTGATGAGCAATCCGGAGCTGCTGCTGCTCGACGAGGTCTCGCTCGGCCTGTCGCCGCTGGTGGTCGATCGCGTCTACGCTTCGCTGCAAGGGCTGATCAGCTCCGGCACGACGATCATCCTGGTCGAACAGGACCTCAATCGCGCGCTCTCGGTCTCGGACAAGGTCATCTGCATGCTCGAAGGACGCGTCGCGCTGGAAGGCCCGAGCAAGGGCATGTCCCGCGATGAAGTGACGAAAGCCTATTTCGGCCTGCACAGAAAAAGCGCCGGGAGTGTGCCGGCATGAGCAACCAGATCGTCCAGGGCATCCTGCTCGGCGGCTACTACGCGCTGATCGCCTGCGGCCTCTCCTTCATGTTTTCGGTGATGCGCATCATCAACCTCGCGCATGGCAGCCTGGCCGTGTTTTCCGCCTACGCGCTGTGGTGGCTCGCCTCGCAACTCCATATCTCGCCCTTCGTCGGCCTGCTCATCGTGCTGCCGCTGATGGCGGCCATCGGCTGGGCGCTGCAGCGCTTCCTGCTCGAGCGCAGCGCCCGCGGAGGCGCGCTGCTGCCGATCCTGACCACGTTCGGCCTCGCCATCGTCATCGACAATGCGCTGTTCGAGCAGTTCGGCGCCGACACACGTTCGCTGGCGCCCTATATCGGCAGCCTCTCCTACGATTCCTGGGAATGGCCGGGCAGCATCTATGTCGGCAAGCTTGCCGTGATCATGTTCGCCGCCGCCGTCATATTGCTTGGCGGACTGCAGCTGTTCCTCACCCGCACGTGGCTTGGCCGCTCGATCCGCGCCACGTCGGAAGATCCCGACACGGCCGGTCTCGTCGGCGTCGATGCGCGCCGCGCCAACGCCCTCGCGGCCGCCATCGCCATGGTCACGGTCGGTCTTGCCGGTGCCTTCCTCGGCATGCGCGCCACCTTCGATCCCTATACCGGCGCACCTCAATTGCTGTTCGCTTTCGAGGCGGCGGTGATCGGCGGCGCCGGTTCGCTATGGGGCACGCTGGTCGGCGGCATCGTTCTGGCGCTCGCCCAGACGCTCGGCGCGCAGATCCATCCGCAAGGTTTTCTGATCGGCGGCCATGTCGCCTTCCTGATCGTGTTGTTCATCCGGCTCTCCACCTCCGGCCTCGGCCTGCGCGGCCTGCTGCGCCTGCCCGCGAGGAAAGCATCATGAGCTCGGTTTTAAACGCCCCCGTTATCGAGCGCGGCACAGCTGCTTCGCGCATCTCGGCGATTGCGGTTGTCGTCATCATCGCGCTGCTCGCTGTTGCGCCGCATTTCCTGTCGGCCGGCGCCGTCGACCGCATGACCGCCTTGTTCATCTATGTGATCCTGGCGGCGATGTGGAATGCGCTGGCCGGCTTCGGCGGGCTGGTTTCGGTGGGACAGCAAGTGTTCTTCGGCCTCGGCGCCTATTTCACCATCCGCCTGGCCGATGCAGGCCTCAACCCGTTCGCTTCTCTGTTTGTCTCGGCGATCATTGTCGGCGCGATCTCCTGGCCAATGTCGCTGTTCATGCTGAAGCTGAAGAACGGCGAGTTCGCCATCGGCATGTGGGTGATCGCGGCGCTCACCCATCTCCTGGTCAATCTCGACCGGCTGGTGCAAGGCGAGACCGGGACGTCGCTGATCTCGCTCAACGTCTATGACGCCGGCGTCAGGCGGGCGACGATCTACTGGCTGGCGCTGGCCGCGATGACGGCGCTCCTTGCCATCCTGTTTAGCCTGCTGCGCGGCAGCACGGGTGCGGCCATCCGCGCCATCAGGGACAATGAGGAGGCCGCGGCATCGGTCGGCGTGCGCGTCACCGGAACCAAGCGGCTGCTCTTCGTGCTCGCCGCCTTCGGCATCGGCATGGCCGGCGCGCTGTGGTTGGCCACGTCGATCACCTTCCAGCCGAAAACCTACTTCAACGTCCAGTGGACCGCCTACATGATCTTCATGGTGCTGGTCGGCGGCATCGGCACCTTCGAGGGCGCCATTCTGGGTGCGCTGCTGTTCTTCCTCATCGAGACCTGGTTCGGCGGCACCGGCGTCTGGTATCTGATCGGCCTCGGCGCCACGGCGGTGCTGTTCTCGCTGTTCCTGCCGCGCGGCGTGTGGGGAACGCTGGAGGAGCGCTTTGGCCTGCGCCTGCTACCGGTCGGCTACCGGGTCAGGCTGCCGGCAAACGCCGGCGATAGTGACGCGGCGCCTTCGCCGCAACCAGGCCGCAACGCATAGTGAAAAGGCGTGACCATGCTGTTCGGCAAGACCATCCTCATCACCGGTGTCGCCTCTGGTATCGGCGCTCGCACGGCCGAACTTGCCGGCCAACTGGGCGCTGACGTGATCGGCGTCGATATGCGTGAACCGGCAGCATCGGCCGGCAGTTTCGTCAAGGCTGACATCTCATCCAAGGCCGGCGTCGACGATCTCCTCGGGCGCCTGCCGCAGCGCATCGATGCGCTCTGCAATGTCGCCGGCCTCCCCGGCAACACCGGTGCGGTGTCGACACTGGCCGTCAACTTCTACGGCCTGCGCGCGCTCTCGGAAGGCCTCGCACCAAGACTTCGTGAAGGCGGCACCGTAGTCAACGTCGCCTCGATCGCCGGCTATGGCTGGCGCGCCAATCTCAACCGCGCGGCATCGATGGTCGGCATCGAAGGCTTTCCCGATGTGGCGAAGATGATCGCCGACCATCAGGTGAAGAACGAGGAAGGCTATCCCGTTTCCAAGGAGCTGCTGCTGTTGTGGACGCAGCGCGCCGCACATCAGGACCTGTTCAGGAGCCGCGGCATCCGCGTCAATGCAGTGAGCCCCGGCCCGGTCGAGACGCCGATCCTCAAACAGTTCCGCAATGTGCTGGGTGACGCCCGCGTCGACAGCGACATCGCCAGGGTCGGGCGCGCCGGAACCTCGGGCGACATCGCGCCTGTTGTGCTGTTCCTGTGCTCGGACGGCGCACGCTGGGTCAACGGCGCCAATGTGCCGGTTGACGGTGGGCTTGAAGCATCGATCAATGCCGAGGTGCTCGGCTTCTAGACCATGATCCCGAAAAGTGGGAGCCGGTGTTCGGATCAGATCGTGGTCGATAATAGATAGAAAAGACGCTCCACGGCGAGCGAGGGAGAGAACAATGGACATCGGACTTCTGATCGACGGCGACAAAAGGAATGCCTCCGGCTCAGCCTCTTACGAGCGCATGGACCCGTTCACCGGCAAGCTGGCGACCCGCGCTGCCGCAGCCAGCATCGCCGACGCCAATGCCGCGGTCGAAGCCGCTGCTGCCGCTTTCAAGACGTGGTCGAAGACCGGTCCGGGCGAGCGCCGCGCTTTGCTGTCCAAGGCGGCCGATGTCATGGACTCCAAGGTCGGCGAATTCACCAAGTTGATGATGGAAGAAACCGGCGCGACCGGCCCCTGGGCCGGCTTCAACGTCATGCTCGCCGCCAAAATGCTGCGCGAGGCAGCCGCCATGACGACGCAGATTTCGGGCGAAGTCATTCCCTCCGACAAGCCCGGCACGCTGGCCATGGCGATCCGCCAGCCGGCCGGCGTCTGCCTCGGCATCGCGCCGTGGAATGCACCGGTCATCCTCGGAAGCCGTGCCATCGCCATGCCGATCGCCTGCGGCAACACGGTTGTGCTGAAAGCTTCGGAAATGTGCCCAGGCACACACCGGCTGATCGGGCAGGTGCTCGTCGAGGCCGGCCTGCCCAAGGGCGTCATCAATGTCGTCACCAATGATCCCAAGGACGCAGCGACAATCGTCGAGGCACTGGTCGCGCACCCCGCCGTAAGGCGTGTCAACTTCACCGGCTCGACCAAGGTCGGCAGGATCATTGCCGAACTCGCCGGCCGTCACTTGAAGCCGGCGCTGCTCGAACTCGGCGGCAAGGCGCCGCTGGTCGTGCTCGACGATGCCGACATCGACGCCGCGGTTAATGCCGCGACCTTCGGCGCCTACATGCATCAGGGCCAGATCTGCATGTCGACCGAGCGTCTGGTCGTCGATGAAAAGGTCGCCGACGAATTCGTCGCAAAGCTCGCCGCCCGCGCCGCGCAGCTGCCTGCCGGCGACCCGCGCGGCCATGTCGTGCTCGGTTCGCTGATCAGCGACCAAGCCGCCGACAAGATGGAAGAACTGGTTGCCGACGCCGTCGCCAAGGGCGCCAGGCTTGTGGCCGGCGGCAAGCGCACCGGAACCGTGGTCGAGGCGACATTGCTCGACCACGTGACGCCAGCGATGCGCGTCTATTCGGAAGAATCCTTCGGCCCGGTCAAGCCGGTGATCCGCGTCAAGGGCGAGGACGAAGCGGTATGTGTCGCCAACGATACCGAATACGGCCTGTCTTCAGCCGTGTTCAGCCGCGACATCCGCCGTGCCATGGCGGTTGCCGCGCGCATCGAAGCCGGTATCTGCCACATCAACGGCCCGACCGTCGGCGACGAGGCGCAAATGCCGTTCGGCGGCGTCAAGGGTTCAGGCTACGGCCGCTTCGGCGGCAAGGCCTCGATTGCCGAGTTCACCGACCTGCGCTGGCTGACCATCGAGGATCCGGGGCAGCACTATCCGTTTTGACTCCACCTTCTCTCACAGGGGAGAAGGAAAGGAGCCCTCAGGGCCGTTGCCTGGCGAGCCAACGGATTCCCGCATCAAAACCCGGCAAGGCTCGAGCCACGCGATCGGCGGCCCCTCCCGGAGTTGTAAATCGTTTAATCGTGGGTATTTTACCCCTCAAGCACATGCCGCCGGACGGCGGCAAGCGGTTTTGGGGACTACCACAAGTGCAAAGCAAAATACGCGATACGGATCGCGCCGGGGAGGAATCGTTATGCCAAACAAGGCCCTGCCGCTGGTCATCAGCGCGCCGGAACCACGCACGCTCGACCTGATCTTCACCTCACCGCAGCTGGCGCGCCTCAAAGCGCATTACCGCGTCGTCGAGACGACGGCCGAGGGCGTGGCGAACTTGCCCGCCGACGTGCTTGCCGAAGCCCGCTATATTATCGGCCAGCCGCCGATCTCGCCCGAGACCTTGGACCGGATGCAGGCGCTGCGTTGCGTCTTCAATGTCGAGACCAACCTCATCAACAACATGCCCTATGAGACGCTGTTTGCGCGCGGCATCCATGTCGTCACCACCGGCCTCGTCTTCGCCGAGCCGGTGGCCGAGCTTGGCCTCGCCATGGCGCTCAACCTCGCCCGCAACATCGTCGATGCTGACCTCGCCTTCCGCAAAGGCGAGGAGCTGTGGGGCGGTGACGGCAATTTGACGGCGCGGCTTCTGTCCGGCGCCGATGTCGGCATCATCGGCTTCGGCGATCTCGGCCGTGCGCTCAACCGACTGCTGTCGGGTTTTCGCACCCGCACCAAGGTCTTCGACCCTTGGCTGCCGCCGTCGATCCTGATCGACAATGGCGTCGAGCCGGCCTCGCTGGCCGAGGTGCTGACATCAAGCGATTTCGTCTTCGTCGTCGCTTCGGTGACCTCGGAGAACCAGGGTTTCCTCGGCGCTGAGGCCTTTGCAAGTATGCGCAAGGGCGCCGCCTTCATCCTGCTCAGCCGCGCCGGCGTCGTCGACTTCCCTGCCCTGATGGCGGCGGTGAAAAGCGGCCACATCGTCGCCGCCAGCGATGTCTTCCCTGAAGAACCGCTGGCGCAGGACCATCCGGTCCGTGCGATCCCCGGCTTCCTGCGCTCCGCCCACCGCGCCGGTGCGCTTGACATCGCCTTCAAGCGCATGGGCGACATGGTTCTGGAAGACATGGACCTGATCGACCGTGGCCTGCCGCCGCTGCGCTCCAAGCGCGCCGAGCGCGAGACCGTGTCAAGGATGCGTTCGAAGCCGGCGGACAGGAACTAGTTATCGCGATAAATCCGTCTGAAATGGATTTCGGAGTTGGCCAAGCCGCGTTGTCATCGTCGCTCAGGATGACCGCAAGCGCGGGAACCTTTGCACGGCGATACCCCGCCAGGCCTGGCCGGCGGGGTATTGATTTGCGGATGACGTAAAAATCTGCGTGCTATCCGGCAGCAACGCCGGCTGCCGAGCGATTGGCCAGCACCAGCCCGACCTCGCCGACAACCTGATCGACGCGCTTCAGGATGGGTTCGGCCCGCAGCACGCCGTCGGAAAAGTCCTTGTCCGTGGCATAGACCCCTGTCGGCAGCGTCAGCGCCTCGAAGAAGCCGAACAGCGGCCGCAACTGGTGCTCGACGATCAACGCGTGGCGATCGTTACCGCCGGTGGCAAGCAGCACCACCGGCTTGCCGCGCAAGGAAGCGGGATCGAACAGATCGAAGAAGTGCTTGAACAGGCCGGTGTAGCTGCCCTTGTAGGTCGGCGACCCCACCACCAGCACATCGGCATTGACGACGCTGTCGAAGATTGCCCGCGCCTGACCGTCGAGATCGCGCGCCCATTTGGCAGCGCCGAGCGACGGGCCGAGGTCTTCGATGTCATAGGTGCTCGCCGACAGGCCATGCTGGCGCGCAATATCCCTGACAACCTGGTCGACAAAACCACGCGTCTTGGACGGCCTGGTGAAATTGCCGGAAAACCCGACGACGGTTGGATTGGGCATATTTCTCTCACCTCTCGCGGCGGGGTTTCATACCGCATATTTACAGGCTTGCGCCTGCCGCAAGAAGCAAGGATAGGCCCTCCAGCGCCATTGCCGGGGATTTTTTTTCCGTTTGCCCGCTCGTCTCAGGCCGCGAGAAGCCGGCCATAGGATTCCAGATAGAAGCCGGTTGACCTGGCGCAGGTCCGCACCGCCTCCCTGGCAGCAACCATTTCCTGCCAGCGTAGCAGGCGCTCGCATTCGGCCGGCATGGCAAAGCCCAGATATTTCTCAAGCACGCACAGCTGTTCGAACCAGGGATAGAAGGCGACGTCGGCGGCGCTGAATTCCGAGCCCAGCAAAAACCGTTCGTCCGCCCCTCGCCTCGCAAAGGCATGCTGTTCCACAAAGCGCAGGGCGTCGGCAAGCTGGGCCTTGATCCGCTCATGAACCATAGCGTCGGAACTGTGCATCATGGTTGCCGTCCTGGCGTAAAGCTGCGTGTCGGCGAAGCTGATCCAGATGCGCGCCTCAGCGCGGGCATGAGCATCCCTGGGGAAAATCGGCCGTTCGGGGAATGCATCATCGAGATATTCGCAGATGATCGCCGACTCCCTGACATATTGCCCCTGATGGCGCAGCAGCGGCACCTTTCCCGTCGGCGTGAGTTTCAGGAACCACGCCGGCTTGTTGCGCAGATCGATTTCGATTTCCGTCGCCTGCAGGCCTTTCTCGGCAAGGGCGAGCCTGACACGGTGCGCATAGGGACAAAGCTGCGCGACAAAAAGCTCGATTGGCGGCATGAATAACTCCTGAGTTTCGTTATCGCCGACAAGCGGCCTGTCGGGCATAGCTAGGTCCAGTAAGGCCGGCGCGCTATTCGACAGCGTCTGGATTGATTTATCGATCGTCTGTTTCTGGAGCGAAGCGTGGATCTCCTGGCTACCCTCATGCGCGAATTGCACTTCGCAGCCGCCGGGTACCGGCGCCTCGAACTGGCCGCGCCCTGGGCGATCTCGTTCAGCCAGGCTGGACTTCGCGGCATTCACGTCGTCATCAAGGGGCGATGCGAGGCGGTGTTCGGTGAGGAAGATGTCGAGCCTCTCGATGCCGGCGACCTGATCATTGCACCGCGCGCCGATCCGCATGTGCTGCGGTCGCCCGGCGCGCTCAAAAGCGCGAACGTCCCCGCCGCCGAACTGGCGACCCAAACCGCAGCCGGGCGTATTCGCAGCGGCGGCGAAGGCGAAAAGACCGTCATCCTGTGCGGCGCCTTCGCCTTTCGCGACGCCGACCATCCGGCACTTGCCGGCCTGCCGCGCATCGTTCACATCCGGGGATCGAATGGCCGTCTGCCCAAATGGCTGCGTGGCTATGTCGAGGCCTTGTTGGTGGAAGCGACCGACGAAGGTCCCGGCAGCGACGTAGTCATGGCTCGCCTGTCTGGGGCCATCGTCACGCGCGCCTTGCGCTCCGGTCTGGAAAGCATGGACAATCCAGGTTGGCTGAGGGGATTGCAGGACCCCGCGCTCGCCCGCGCGCGCGCGACCCTGCATGAAGCCTATGGCCACGACTGGACGATCGAGACCCTGGCACGCGCGGTCGGGCTCTCCAGGGCAACCTTTGCCGCCCGCTTTCGCGATCTCGTCGGCGAAGCGCCCATGGCCTATCTCTTCGGCTGCCGCATGCGGCAGGCCAGCCGGCTGCTGCACGAGGGCAAGAGCCTGGGCCAAGTCGCCGAGGCGGTCGGCTACAGCTCGGAAGCCGCCTTCTCCACCGCCTTCAGGCGCCACGCCGGCGTCTCGCCCGGCCAATTCAGGAAACGGAAGGATCTGTAAGGCAGAGCGATATTGGCGGCGGCCGCGCCTCGCGGTAGGACTTTGCCAGCACTATGTCTGATCATATCCCGACGCGGTTCGCCGCCGCTTTGCCCAGGAGATGCTTCGTGCCCAAAGGTTCTGACCTGCTTGTTGCCGCCCTCGAGAATGAGGGCGTCGATCGCATCTTCGGCATTCCCGGCGAAGAAAACCTGGACGTCGTCGAATCCATCCGCAAATCGTCGATCCAGCTGATTTTGACCCGCCATGAGCAGGCAGCCGCCTTTATGGCCGCCACCCATGGCAGGCTCACCGGCAAGCCAGGTGTGTGCATCACCACGCTGGGACCCGGCGCCCTGAACCTGACGACGGGTGCCGCCTATGCGCTGCTCGGCGCCATGCCGATGATCATGATCACCGGGCAGAAGGGCATCCGCTCGTCGCGCCAGGCCCGCTTCCAGATCGTCGACATCGTCGCCGCGATGAAGCCGTTGACCAAGCTGTCACGTCAGATCATCTCGGCGAAGACCATTCCCGCCGTGGTGCGCGAAGCGTTTCGGATTGCCGAGGAGGAGCGTCCGGGGCCGGTGCATCTGGAACTGCCCGAAGACATCGCGGCCGAGGAGTGCGACGATGTCGCGTTGATCCCGCCGCATCCGGTCGAGCTTCCGCTGGCCAGCCCGCTGGCGCTCGACCGTGCCGCTGAGATGATCATCAAGGCGCAGCGTCCGCTGGCGATGCTGGGCGCCGCCGCGTCGCGGCCGCGCTCGACCTCCGACCTCGCCCAGTTCGTTATCAGAACCGGCATCCCCTATTTCACCACGCAGATGGGCAAGGGCACGGTGCCTGGCGGAACCGAGCTCTATATGGGCACCGCCGCGCTGTCCGAGCGCGACTATGTCCATGAGGCGATAGAGCAGGCCGACCTCATCATCACCATCGGCCACGACACGATCGAGAAGCCGCCCTTCATTATGCGCGACAAGGGACCGAAGGTGATCCATGTCGGCTACCAGCCGGCCAATGTCGAGCAGGTCTATTTCCCGCAGACCGAAGTGATCGGCGACATCGGCGCTTCGCTCAGGCTGCTTGCCGACCGGATCGAGGGCAAGATCCCCAACGCGCAGGCGCTACTGCCGCTGCGCGAAGGGATTTTGAGCCGCATTGCCGCCCGCGCCACCGAAGACCGTTTCACGCCGCAGCGTCTGGTGCATGACGTGCGCGCGGTGATGCCGGCCGATGGCATCCTGGCGCTCGACAACGGCATGTACAAGATCTGGTTTGCGCGCAACTACCGCACGCGCGTCGCCAACACTTTGCTGCTCGACAACGCCCTGGCCACGATGGGCGCCGGCCTGCCGTCGGCGATGACGGCCGCGATGCTCTATCCCGCACGCCGCGTCATGGCGATCTGCGGCGATGGCGGCTTCATGATGAACAGCCAGGAACTGGAAACCGCCGTCAGGCTGAAGCTCAATTTGGTCGTGCTGATCATCGAGGACAATGCTTTCGGTATGATCCGCTGGAAGCAGGCGGTCGACCAGTTCCCCGATTTCGGCATGACCTTCGGCAATCCCGATTTCGTCCGCTATGCCGAGGCCTATGGCGCCAAGGGAACCAGGGTCGGCGCCGTCTCAGAAATACAATCGACGCTTGAACAGGCCTTTGCCGGCGGTGGCGTCCATCTCGTCGTCGTTCCGATCGACTATTCGGAGAACGAGCGCGTGCTGGTCGAGGAACTGCGCCACCGGTTGCCGGCGCCACCGGAGGCCTGACGGTGGAGTAGATACCGCCGCAGCAGCGCTCAGGCGGCCCGGACCTTGGCGCTCCCACGCGCCCAGGCCGGCAGCCAGTCGCCATGTGTCGCCAGCAACTCATCGACCAGCGCCCAGATCTGGTCGAGATCGAGTTCGGCGGCCGTATGCGGATCCATCATCGCCGCGTGGTAGATGTGCTCGCGGTTTTCGGTCATCAGCGCCTGCACCGTCAATTCCTGCACATTGATGTTGGTGCGTATCAACGCGGTGAGTTGCGGCGGCAGCTCGCCAATATAGGTCGGCTGGATGCCGGAGCCGTCGACCAGGCACGGCACCTCGGCGGCGCAATTGTCCGGCAGCGAGGTGATGCAGCCATTGTTGCGGACATTGCCGTAGATCACCGAAGGCTCCCCGGTCCACACCGAGTTCATGATCGAGGACGCGTATTCCTTCGATTGCTCGACCTCGATGCGGTCGGCCGAGCGATAGGCCTCGGCCTGGCCCTTCCAGCGCTCGATCTGTTCGATGCAGCGCTTGGGATATTCGTCGAGCGGAATGCCGAACTTGTCGATCAGGTCGGGGCGGCCTTCCTTGATGAAATAGGGCGTGTATTCGGCGAAATGCTCGGAGCTTTCGGTGACGAAATAGCCGAGCCGCGTGAGCATCTCGTAGCGCACCTTGTTGGGGCAGCGCGGGTTCCAGCCCGGCTTCGGCGCCCTGCCTTCGCGATAGGCGCGGACCAGGTCCGGATAGAGGTTGCGGTAAGAGCCATCCGGCTGCCGGTGCTCGAACTTCAGGTAGAAGGCCATGTGGTTGATGCCGGCCGAGCGGTAGCGTATCTCGTCGTAGGGAATGTCGAGATCGTGCGCCAGTTCCATCGCCGTGCCCTGCACCGAGTGGCAGAGGCCTACCTGTTTGATCTCAGGGTATTTCTCTGAGATCGCCCAGGTGTTGATCGCCATCGGGTTGACATATTGCAGCATGATCGCGTCGGGGCAGACGGCCAGCATGTCCTCGCAGATCTTCCACAGATGCGGCACGGTCCGGAGGCCGCGCATGATGCCGCCGACGCCGAGCGTGTCGGCAATGGTCTGGCGCAGGCCGTATTTCTTCGGCACCTCGAAATCGGTGACGGTGCAGGGCTCAAAGCCGCCGATCTGGAAGGCGACGACCACGAAGTCGGCACCGGCGAGCGCCTTGCGCTGGTCGGAATAGGTCTCGGCCTTCGCCTTCACGCCCAGCGTCGCGATCAGCTTGTTGACGACGATGGCGCTCTCTTCCAGCCGCTGCGGATTGATGTCCATCAGCGCGATCGTCGCGCCTGACAGCGATGGGCGCTGCAGCACGTCGCCGACAATGTTCTTCATGAACACGGTCGAACCCGCGCCAATGAAGGTGATCCTGGGATGTCTTGCCACTATTAAACCTCCGGCACTTTGCTACGCCACGTCGAAGGCGGCCCTGACGAGCCGTTCGGTGTAGGCGGTCTTGGGATGGGTGAGGACCTCGTCGACAGTCCCCTGTTCGACGATCTTGCCGTTCTGCATGACGATGACGCGATGGCAGAGCGCGCGCACGACCTTGAGGTCGTGGGAAATGAAGAGATAGCTAAGGCCGCGTTCGTCCTGCAGCTTGCGCAACAGGTCGATGATCTGCGCCTGCACCGAGAGGTCGAGCGCCGATGTCGGTTCGTCGAGCAGGATGAATTCGGGCTCCAGTGCGATGGCTCGGGCAATGGCGATGCGCTGCCGCTGGCCGCCGGAAAATTCGTGCGGGAACCGTGACAGGATATCGCCGGGCATGCCGGCGCTGACCAGGGCGTCGCGCACCCGATCGACCCGCTCGCGCCGTGTCGCGCCGATCCTGTTGACGACCAGCCCTTCCTCGATGATCTGGCCGATCGTCATACGCGGGTTGAGCGACGAGAACGGATCCTGAAAAACGACCTGCATGCGCGAGCGCAGCGGCCGCATCTCGGCGCGCGACAGGCCGTGGATCGGCTGGCCGTCGAAGCTGACCTCGCCGCGCTTGGCCTCGGTGAGCTTGAGCAAGGCGAGACCGAAGGTGGTCTTGCCGGAGCCGGATTCGCCGACCAGCCCCAGTGTCTCGTGGCGGCAAAGCTTCAGGCCGAGATCGTCGACGGCGACCAGCTCGCGCCAGTCCGGCTTCAGGAAGCTGCCATGGCGCAGCATGAAGCAGACGCGCATATTGCGGGCCTCGAGGATGGTGCCGCTGTTTTCCGGCAGCGGCTGCGGCTTGCCGTGCGGCTCTGAAGCGAGCAGCCGCTTGGTATAGGCATGCTGCGGGTCGGCGAACAGCCGCTCGGTAACGTTGTGCTCGCACATCTCGCCATGCTGCATGACATAGACATAGTCCGAGAATTTCCGCACCACGGTGAGGTCGTGGGTGATCAGGATGACCGCCATCCTGAGTTCTTTTTGCAGATTGCGGATCAAATTGAGGATCTGCGCCTGGACCGTGACGTCGAGCGCTGTCGTTGGCTCGTCGGCGATCAGCACATCGGGGTCGTTGGCGAGCGCCATGGCGATCATCACGCGCTGGCGCTGCCCGCCCGACATCTGGTGCGGATACTGCTTGATGCGTGCTTCCGGCTCGGGGATCTGGACATGCCGCAAAAGCTCGAGCGCCCGCGCCCAGGCTTCCTTGCGGCTGACCTTTCGATGCACCCTGATCGCCTCGACGATCTGGCTGCCGACCGTATAGATCGGGTTGAGCGAACTCATCGGCTCCTGAAAGATCATCGAGATGCGATTGCCGCGCAACTTGCGCCGGGCGCTCTCGGGGAATTTCAGTATGTCCTGCCCGCAATAATCGATGGTCGATTTCGGCGACACGGTGGCCCGCTTCGACAAGAGCCCCATGACAGCGCGCGCCGTCACCGACTTGCCGGAACCGGACTCGCCGACGATGGCGATCGTCTCGCCGCGATAGAGCTGGAACGAGACATCCTTCACCGCGTCGACGACGCCGTGCTCGACCTTGAAGGCGACCTCGATGTTGCGGGCATCGATGATGGGTTGGTCGTGGCGGCCGGCATGGTCGAGCCGGACGGCTGGTGCGAAGGTGGCTGCGAGCGCTACGGTCATCCCGGCCACCTCAATAGGGATCGACGGCATCGCGCAGGCCGTCGCCCAGCGCGTTGAAGGCAAAGACGGTGATCAGCACGAAGCCGACCGGCGACAGGATCCACGGATAGGTGCCGATGACCGAATAGGTAGCCGTGTCCTGCAGCATCAGCCCCCATGAGATCAGCGGCGGTTTCACGGCGAAGCCGAGGAAGCCGAGAAAGGCTTCGAGCAGCACCACCGTCGGGATGGCGATCGTCACGGCGACGATGACGTGGCTCATCACATTGGGAAAAATGTGCTGCATGATGATACGCATGTCGGTGGCGCCAACCGCCATGGCAGCGCGCACATAGTCGATCCGCGCCAGCGCCAGCGTCTTGCCGCGCACCTCGCGCGACATCTGCGCCCAGCCCAGCGCCGACATGACGATGATGACAAAGGCGAGGAAAACGTTGGTCGGCGCGGTCACCGGGATCAGCGTCGTCAGCGCAAGATAGAGCGGCAATTGCGGGAAGGCGAGCACCAACTCGACGAAGCGCTGCATCCAGACGTCGAAGCGGCCGCCGAAATAGCCCGAGACCATGCCGACCGTGGTGCCGATGACGGTGATGATGAACACCACCGTCAGCGCTATCATCAGCGAGACGCGCGAGCCCTGGATGGCGCGCGACAGCACATCCCGGCCGAATTTGTCGGTGCCGAGAAAATGCACCGGCTGGCCGTCGGCCGAAGCGAAGAAATGCCGGTTCGCGGGGATCAGTCCAAGCAGCCGGTAGTCGGCGCCCTTGACGAAGAAGCCGAGCAGGCGCGGATGCTCGTAATCCGGCCCGACGACCGGCTGGAAGGTGACCGGGTCGAGGTCTGCAGAATCCGCCAGCGCATAGACCCGCGGCTGGAGTACGAAATTCCCGTCTCTGTCGTGAAAACTCATCACTTGCGGCGGGGCGAAAGCGACATCGGTTACCTTGGGGTCCATCGGCGCGAAGAAATCGGCGAACAGCGCCATCAGCACCAGAAGCACGACCAGGATCAGCCCGGCCATGCCGGTCCAGGAGCGCCTCAGCCGGCGCCAGACCAGCGCCATATAGCTCTCATTGCCGCGCGGGGTCGCAATCGCGGTTGCTTCAGCCGGTGGCGGCGGCGGGGATGGATCGCGCGCCAGCATCTAGCTCTCCCTGAACTGGCGCACGCGCGGATCGAGCAGCGCGAGCAGCATGTCGGCGATGATGTTGCCGACGATCAGCGTTGCCGACAGCACCATCATGAAGGTCGCCGTGACATAGACGTCGCCGACCGCCATCGAGCCGACAATGGCCGGCCCGACCGTCGGCAGCGCAAAGATGATCGCCGTCTCGATCTCGCCAGTCAGCATGTAGGGCAGCACCACGCCCTGATACATGATGAGCGGGTGCAGCGCGTTGGGCACGGCATGGCGCATGACGACGGCGCTGCCGGTCAGGCCCTTGGCCTTGGCCGTCTCGACATATTGCGCGTTCAGCGTATCGAGCAGATTGCCGCGCATGACGCGCATATTGTAGGCGAGCCCGCCGAAGGTGGCGATCGCCACCACCGGCCAGACATGCTTGACGAGGTCGGCGAATTTCGCCCACGACCACGGCGCGCCGCCATATTGCGGCGAGAAGAAGCTGCCGATCTCCGACACGTTGAACTGGAAGACCAGGAGATAGACGATGATCAGCGCCATCAGGAAGCGCGGCACCGTCATGCCGAGGAAGGAGATGGCCGACAGCGCCGAGTCGATCCAGGTGTATTGCCTGGTCGCCGCCCAGATGCCGAAGGTGATGCCGAGCACCGACGCCAGCAGATGGCAGACCAACGCCAGCAGCAGCGTGCGCGGCAGCCGCTCGCCGACCACGGCGGCGACCGGCTTGTTGTAATAGAGGCTGTAGCCGAAATCGCCGCGGGTGATGATGCCGGCGACCCAGTTCAGGTACTGGACGGGCAGCGGTTTATCGAGGCCGTGCTCGACCCGATAGGCCTGCGCCTGCGCGTCGGCTTCGGCAAAAGACGCCCCGCCCTGGTTGATGAGCTGCGAACGGATATAGTCGGCATAGTCGCCCGGCGGCGCCTGGATGATGGCAAAGGTGACCAGGCTCAGGATGACCATGACCGGCACCGCCGATGCTATGCGCATGGCCAGGAATCGCAGCATCGGACCGTTTTTCCTCCTTGGATCTAATCTGTTGCCGCTGACCTTACTCCGTCCCGGCCGCGCGCGCAGCGCGGCCGGGCGTCAGCCAGGGGAGGAAACTCAGTTCGTCGGACCCTTGTCGCCGGGCTTGCCGGGAAGCTGGTCGGGAAAGAGTTCGTATTTCTGCTGCTTGTCGGCGGCGACGAAGACGCGTTCGCGCACGATCGAATCCTCGGCCCAGTTGAACATGAAGATCGGCGTTCCCTGCGGGATGTTGGAGAAGCGCTTGTTGATGATCAGGGCGCCGGGATATTCGGTCAGTCCGATATTGTAGACATGCTCCGTCGAGATCTTCTGGAACGTCTTCATCAGGCTGGCGCGCTCGTCATTGTCTGACGAGGAGACGAACTTGTTGACGATGTCGACAAGCTCCTTTTCGAACGGCATCAGGTCGACCACGCCGCTTTCGGGCGCGCGGTGATCCCAGCTGGTCTTGGGTCCGACGGGCGCGAGTTGCACGGTATTCTGCACGACGGAAGTCAGCTCCTGCTCGTTGCGCCTGATCAGCCAGTCGAAGCGGCCGGAATATTGCGAGGCATCACGCTGGGTGCCGTTGAGGCCGTTGAGCACGACCCTGATGCCAAGCTTTTCCATCTGGCCGACGACGCCTTCGGCGAGGCTCTTGTCAGTGCCGTAGTCATTGTTGACCAGCATCACGATCTCGACATTCTTGCCGCCGGCGGTCCCGGCCGGGAAGTTCACGAAGCCGTCGCCATCCGTATCCTTGAGACCAGCCTTGGCCAGTTCCGCCTTGGCGCCCTCGATGTCGAAGGGATAGTAGACGGTCGAGTTGCGGTCATAGAAGCTGGTGCCCGAGGAAAAGCCACCGGGGTAGATGGCGGTGAACGGCCCCTTGACCAGCGAGTCGCCGAGCGCCTTGCGGTCGAGCGCCATGGTGATGCCCTTGCGGAAGTCCTCATTGCGGTTGAGCTCGCGGATCGCCTGGCCGCGTTCGTCGGGATTGCCCCAGCCATTGGCGGAAAAATTCATGCGCAGATTGTAGCCGATCAGGCGCGGGCCAAAGGCGAGCCGGGCCGGCGCGTCCTTGTCCGCCGCTCGCTTCAGCGAAGCGACGAAATTCTCCGGCTGCTCGAGGTTGGAGAAGTCGGCGGCCCCTGCCACCGCCTGCACGTCGCGGTCGGCCCAGGTCGACAGCTTGTAGTGCAGTTCGTTGAGATAGGGCAGCTGGTTGCCCTTCTCGTCGACCTTCCAGTAGTAGGGATTGCGGCGCAAGACGATGATGTCGTCGGGCCTATACTCCACCGGCACCCAGGCGCCCATCACCGGAATGTTCATATATTCCGGCGGGAACGCGTTCTTGAACTGCTCGTAGGTATTCTTCGAGTACTTCGGATGCTGCGGCTTGAGGATATGCGCTGGGCCGGGGCAGAAGGTGCCATAGGCCATGGCGTAGAGATACTGTTTGGGGAAAGCGTCCTTGAAGGTCCACTCGACGGTGTAGTCGTCGACCTTCTTCAGCGTCGTGCCGACACCGAAGGTTTCCGCTGTGGCGCCGTTCAACGGCGAGACATTGGGGTCGACGACCTCATCGTCCCAGTAGAACATGACATCGTCGGCATTGAAGGCAACGCCGTCAGACCATTTGGCGCCTTCGACCAGGTGCATGGTCAGCGTGTGGCCATCCTTCGACCAGTCCCAGCTCCTGGCGAGGTTGGGCAGCGGCTCGGTGTCCTTGGCCTCGACCTGGAACAAAGGCGCGGTGCGCGTCAGGCATTCCGAAAG
This sequence comes from Mesorhizobium sp. M0772, assembly GCF_040320135.1. Classification (NCBI taxonomy): domain Bacteria; kingdom Pseudomonadati; phylum Pseudomonadota; class Alphaproteobacteria; order Hyphomicrobiales; family Phyllobacteriaceae; genus Mesorhizobium; species Mesorhizobium sp. M0772. Next base: position 26,069 of record NZ_JAMYPB010000014.1, read on the forward strand.
GCCGATGTCGATGCCGCCCCATCCTTGGGTCTGGCCGGCGCCATAATTCCAGCCTTCCGGCCGGCCGCCAATGACGTGGCGCATGGTGTCGCCATAAACGCCGATGCCGTCCGGCATGTTGCCGGTCTTGAACACCAGCGGCTCCTTCGGCAGGCGATCCTTGACCGGCGGCAGCTTGCCAGTCTTGACGTATTTCTCGGTGACCCACTCGGGCTCGTGATATTCGGGCAGCGCCTTGAACTCCAGGATGGAATCGCGGGCGACGTATTTGATCTTGCCCTCGGCGGGAAACGCCGCCGGCGCCGGCGGCGTGGTCGGCTCGGACGCGTATGCACTGCCAAGCGCCGATGCCGAGACGCTCAGCGCCAGCCCGACGAGAATGCCAATTCTTCGCCCGGCGAGAATGCCAATTCTTCGACCGGCGAGAATGCCAATTCCACGAAAGTTCCTCATTGTGTTCCTCCCAGATGTTTCGACGTCTGCTGCTGCCGCATCTATTCATGACGGCTGATTGGCGAACCGGCCTCCCGCTGTCCGCCTGCCAGCATTCTCAGCCGGCCTGTTTCAGGGCCGTTTTTTCGGCGCGCAGTTCCTCGATCGAGCGCACTTTGCGCCGCGCCGCACCCGCCCAGTCGCGGGTTTTCACCATCGATTTCGAAAGCCGCTCCTTGGCGGCCGGCACGGCATCGGCGTATTGCGGCAGCCAACGCGCCTGGGCGACGACCATCTCGTCGACCATCTGCCAGACCTCTTCCGGCGTCGACACCGCACCCACCAGCGGATCGTGCAGCACCGCGAGCTTGAGCAGGTCAATGTCGCCCGTAACAGCCGCATGCACCGACATGCGCTGGACGTTGATCGAAGCCATGCAGGTGGCCGCGCAGGCTTCCGGCAGCGTGATGCCTGACGCCATGTTGATGCCGAAGCGATCGACGAAGCCTGGCGATTCGATGATCGCGTCCTGCGGCAGATTGGTGATGATGCCGGTGTTCTTGACGTTGAAGTGGCCGCGATAGACGCGGTTCGTCTCCAGCGCTTCGAGAATATGGCTGGCATGCTCGTTCGAGCGCTTCGATACGTCGAGCGGCTTCGACGCCGCTTCGAGGAATTGCGGATATTCCGTCTCGAACCAGTTGCGGGTTTCCGTGGAGTAGCGAAGATAGCCGCCGGTCTCGCCATGGATCCAGTCGGACATGTCGATCCAGCGGGTGATTTCGTCCGGCCGCTTGCGATACCAGGGCAGATATTCGGAGAGATGACCGTTGCTTTCGGTGGAGTAGACGCCGAAGCGCTTCAGCACGTCGATGCGCAGCTTTTCCTGCTGCGAATAGACCGGATGCGCCTCGAAGGCGGCAACCAGTTCGTCCTTGCCGATCTTGCGGCCGTTGAGGCGCAAATCGATGAACCAGGTCTGGTGGTTGATACCGGAGCAGACATAATCGAGTTCGCTGTGCGACTTTGCGCCGAGCACTTCGGCGATCTGTTCGGCGCCGTGCTGGACACCGTGGCAGAGGCCGACCGTATCGACCTTGCCATATTCGATCGCCGCCCAGGTGTTCATCGCCATCGGGTTGGCATAGTTGAGGAATTTGGCACCTGGCTCGGCGACCTCCAATATGTCCTTGCAGAAGTCGAGGATGACCGGGATGTTGCGCTGGCCGTAGAGGATGCCCCCGGCGCAAATCGTGTCACCGACGCACTGGTCGATGCCGTATTTCAAGGGAATGCGGATATCGTCGGCATAGGCTTCGAGCCCGCCCACCCGCACGCAGCTGATGACGTAGCGCGCGCCTTCCAGCGCCTTGCGGCGGTCGGTCGTCGCCGTCACCCTGGTCGGCAGCTTGTTGGCCTCGACGATGCGGTCGAGGATCGCCTTGATCATTTGCAGATTGTGTTCGCTGAGATCGGTCAGCGCGAATTCGATGTCGCTGAATTCCGGGACGCACAAAATATCGGTGAACAGCTTCTTGGTGAAGCCGACGCTGCCGGCGCCGATAATAGCGATTTTGAAACTCATCACCTCACCTCGATGCATTCGAATGCCGGGTAAGGAGCAACAGGAAAGGGAATGGCGGCTCGCCTCGGCGCGCATGCCATTCGAGCCGGAATTCCGGCTCGTTCTCCTCCCCGCCCGCTCCTCGACCGCGGGTCTTTCGCGTTCTCAGGATTTGGATTATGCCGTTATTCCAGGGCGCGGCCAGAGAACGATTATGCTTTCGAGGGTAATTTTGTGCTGCACGATCTGATCGCCAACGGACAGTTGATGCGCACCATCTCGCTGCCGCGCGGCCGCCAGCGCCTGCATGCCATGCCAACCAGCACCGGCTATGAAGTACGCGAGGGCGTGACCTATGACTGGGATGGGCGCAAGCGCGGCCAGACACCGTTCACCGTGCTGCAGCACACGATCAGCGGCACCGGCCAGCTGCGCTACGAGAACCGCAACTACCGCCTGCAGGCCAACGACACGCTGCTGGTGCTGGTGCCGCACAACCATCGCTACTGGCTGGAGAAGGGCGACCGCTGGGAATATTTCTGGATCTCGATGAATGGCGAGGAGGCGCTGCGCGTCCACAAATCCATACTCAGCGTCTCCGGCCCGGTGTTTCGGCTGCAGCCGGAGACGATCGATCATCTCGCCGATTGCAGCCTGCGCCTGATCAAGGGCGGCGCTTCGCCTGGCGCTGCTTCGGCAATCGCCTATGAGGCGGCGATGGCGCTTTACGACGATGTCTTCGGCTCGCACGCCTTCACTGAGAAACAGAGCGTCATGCAGCCGGTCATCGATCATATCAACGCCAATCTCGACAAGCCCTTGCCCGTGGCCGAGCTCGTCCAGATCAGCGGCCTCAGCCGCGCCCATTTCTCGCGCTGCTTCGCCGAGAGCGAAGGCGTTCCGCCAGCCGAGTTCGTGCTGCAGCAGCGGCTGCAGCGGGCGGCGAAGCTGCTAACCAAAGCCGATTTCCTGCCGGTCAAGGAGGTCGCCATCCTGTGCGGCTTCGAGGACGCCAACTATTTCTCGAAAGTCTTCCGCCGGCTCTACGGCATCAACCCGACGCAGTTCCGTACCACCGGCATGTATGCCAGCCTGGGCAGCCTTCGATAGGATTACCCGATGCGGTTGCCGCTTGCGGGATCGAACAGATGCAGCGCCGCCGGATCGGCAGACAGCCGCACCGTATCGCGCGGTCGGATAGTGCTGCGTCCCATGACGAAGACACAAACCAGCTGGTTGGCGAGCCGGACATAGAACTGCGTCGACAGGCCGAGCGGCTCGACCACCTCGACCTCTGCCTTGAGCGGACCATCGTCGGCAAGCTGGATGTGCTCCGGCCGTAGCCCGACAGTGAGCACATCGCCATCCTTCGATGGCAAGCCATCAGGCAACCGCAGCTTCTGGCCGTCGGCCAGCACCGCGTCCACCTTGCCGCCCTTGGCCACTGTCGCCGGAAAAAAGTTCATGCCGGGCGAGCCGATGAAGCCGGCCACAAAAGTGTTGATCGGCCGATCGTAGAGTTCGAGCGGATGGCCGACCTGCTGGACGTAACCGTCATGCATGACGACGATGCGGTCGGCCATAGTCATGGCTTCGATCTGGTCGTGGGTGACATAGACCGATGTGGTCTTGAGCTGCTGGTGCAGCGCCTTGATCTCGGCGCGCATATGGACGCGCAATTTGGCGTCGAGATTGCTGAGCGGTTCGTCGAACAGGAACACTTTGGGATCGCGCACGATGGCGCGGCCCATGGCGACGCGCTGGCGCTGGCCGCCGGACAGTTGCCTGGGCAGACGTCCGAGGAAACTGTCGAGGCCGAGGCGCTTGGCCGCCGCCCCTACCCTGCCGTCGATCGTCGTCTTCTCCGCCTTCTTCAAAAGCAGGCTGAAGCCCATGTTCGACGACACGTCCATGTGCGGATAGAGCGCGTAGGACTGGAAAACCATGGCAATATCGCGGTCCTTCGGCGCGACATCGTTGACCAGCCGATCGCCGATATGGATCTCGCCGCCCGACACTTCCTCCAGCCCGGCAATCATGCGCAAAAGGGTCGACTTGCCGCAGCCGGACGGGCCGACCAGAACGACGAACTCGCCATCGGCGATTTCGAGGTCGACGCCGTGCAGGATGCGCAGCGAACCGTAGTCCTTCTCGACGTTTTGCAGCGTGACGGAAGCCATCGATTATCCTTTGACCGCGCCGGCGGTGAGGCCGGTGACGAGATAGCGTTGCAGGAAGGCGAAGAAGATGCAGACCGGGATCAGCGCCAGGATCGACGCCGCCATCATCTGCCCCCAGTCAACGGCGAACTTGCCGATATAGGTGAGCAGGCCGACGGCAAAGGTCTTCTGGTCGTCGCTGGAAATGAGCATCAGCGCGAACAGCAATTCGCTCCAGGCGGCGGTGAAGACGAAGCCAAGCGTGGCGCCCATGCCGGGCAAGGTCAGCGGCACGATCACCTTGCGCATCGCCTGCGCCCGCGTGCAGCCGTCGATCATCGCCGCTTCCTCCAGATCCTTCGGAATGCCGTCGAAGAAGGACTGCATTAGAAAGGTGGCGAAGGCGGTGTTGAAGGCGGTGTAGATGATGATCAGACCAACCAGACTGTTGGTCAGGCCAAGCTCGCCCATGACGCGGTAGATCGGCGGAATGACCATCACCAGCGGGAAGGTTTGCGTCAGCAAAAGCATGATCGCCAGCGTTGCCTTGCCGCGAAAGGTGAAGCGCGACATGGCGTAGCCGGCGAGCGTGGCGATGACTGTCACCAGGGCCGCCGTCGACACCGAGACGATAACGCTGTTGAGGAAATAGCGGGGGAAGTCAGAGGCTTCCAGGACAGTGATGAAGTTGCGGAAGGTGGTCTGCGACGGCCACAGCGTGATGCCCTCGGAATAGAGCAGCCGCTCCGGCGTTACCGAAATCTTCAGCGTCCAGAAGATCGGAAACAGCGCAAAGATCATATAGGCGGCAATCGCCGCGTAGAGGCCGATGCCGCTGAAGATGCGCGAGGAGGTGGAGCGTCCGGCAATCATCAGACGTGCCTCACCAGCAAGCGGCGGATGGCGATCAGCGCGATCGCATAGGCGATCAGCAAGATCAAGAGCAGCACCGCCACCGCGGAGGCATAGCCCTTGTCCAGCGACTTGAAGGCACTGACATAGATGTAGACCGGCACCGTGCTGGTCGAGCCTGCCGGCCCGCCCTCGGTCATGACAAAGATCAGATCGGCGAAGGTGGCGATCCAGATCGTACGCAGCATGACGGTGATGACGATGGTCGGCGCCAGGAACGGCAGCGTCACCTTGGTGAAGCGCTGCCAGGGCGAAGCGCCGTCGATTGCGGCCGCCTCATGCAGTTCCGACGGGATCGACTTCAGCGCCGCCAGCAGGGTGATGGCGAAGAACGGAATGCCGAACCAGATGTTGGCGATGATCGGCCCCCACATGGCCGTGGCCGGATCGGACAGCACATTGGTCGGCTCGGCCTTCAGCCCGAGCGTGAAGAGCCAATGCGGCAGTGGTCCGATGATCGGATTGAACAGCCACGCCCAGGTCAGGCCCGACAGGAAAGATGGCACCGCCCAGGGCAGGAACACCACCGCCTGCACGAACTTGCGCCCGACAAACGGTTTGTCGAGCAGCAACGCCAGACCCAGGCCGAGGAAGAACTGGAAGAACAGGCTGGCGACGGTCCACCACAGCGTGTTGACCAGCGCCTGCCCGAGCACCTGGTCGGTCAGCATCGCCTGATATTGGCCTAGACCGACATATTCGGATTTGAAGGCGGAGAATTTGCGGAAGGAATAGCTGATGCCGATGATCAACGGCACCAGCAGCACCACGACCAGCAGAACGATCGCCGGCGAAAGATAAAGCCAGGGCTCGATTGCTGCATGCGTCAGCCGCTTCTTTCGCGGCCGGCCGGCGGATCGTATTTCGGACACGGCATAAGTCATTAGCGCTCAACAATCATGGGTGGGTGCCGACAGCGGCAACAGCACCCTTCTCCCCGTTCACGGGGAGAAGATGCCGGCAGGCAGATGAGGGGCGGCGCCAGCCTTGGGGTGCTCGCGCTGCCCCTCATCCGGGCCTGTCTATGCATGTCGTTGTCCCAAAACCGCTACGCACTTTTGGGCGACATGCATTCGGGCCACCTTCTCCCCGTAAACGGGGAGAAGGTGGAAGAACTACTTCTTGTTCTTGGCCAGCCAGTCCTGCTGTTCCTTGGTCAGGAACGCGGCCCATTGATCGGCAACGTCCTTGGCCGACTTCTGGCCGAGCAGCACTTCCTGGAAATTCTTGATCGCCACCTGGTCGACGAAATTGCCGAGGTTCTCCAGATGTGTCGGCGGCGTCACCATTTCATATTTGGAAGTGTCGCTGAGTTCGGTGAACCAGCCTTTGAACTGCTCGGTCTTGAAGTGGGCATCCTGGTCGGCGCCATTGTGGATCGGCACGACGCCGACTTCCTTGGCCCATTCGAGATTGTCCTTGGGCGACAACAGCGTCGCCATCAGCTTCCAGGCATCGTCCTTGTGCTGCGAATTGGCGAACATCGCCCAGCCGGCATAGCCCAGCGTCGGATAGGATTTGCCGCTTGGCCCCACAGGCAGCGGCGCCACGGCAAAATCGTCGGCACTCATCTTGTCGGCAATGCCGATCAGCGCATCCGGATCCTGGTTGAGCATGGCGCAGGTGCCGGAATAGAAGCCGGTGACGGTCTCGTTAAAGCCCCAGCTCACCGCATCCTTGGGCGCCAGCCCGTCCTTGTACATGTCGGCCAGCATCTGCAGGCCCTTGACCGAGCCCTCCTCGTTGATGGTCGAGGTGCCGTCCTCGTTGAAGTAGCCGCCCTTGCCAGCGGCGATGTTCATGAACATGTGCATGCCGTTGAAGGCGCCCGGGCCACCGCGCAGGCAGTAGCCGTACTTGCCCGGAATGGCGGAGATCTTCTTGGAGTCGGCGATGAAGTCGTCGAGCGTCGCCGGCGGGCCGTCGAGACCGGCCTCCTTGAACAGCTTCTTGTTCCAGAACAGCGCATTCACATAGTAGCCGTACGGGATCATGAACTGGGTGTTGTTGACGGTCGAGCCGAATTGCTTGGCGCGGTCGCCCAGCGTCTTGGCGTCGTCCCATTTGGCCATGTAAGGGCCGAGATCCTCGAGCTGGCCGTTGGTGGCGTACAGGCCCATCCAGCGCTCCGGCATCTCGACGATGTCGGGCGTATCGCCGGCCTGCACCATGGTGAGGAATTTCTCGAAGGCCTGCCCCCAGGGCAGCGAGACCACCTCGACCTTGACGCCGGCATTGGCGGCCTCGAACTCGGCGATCTGCTTCTTCAGGAATTCGGTGCGCTGCGGGCTGGTGATGACCTCGACCAGCTTGAGGGTGGTGTCGGCCAATGCGCCGCTGGCGGACATCGCCAGGCCGGCAGCGGTGGCAAGCATGATGCTCAGTCGTTTCATGTTCAGAACTCCCATTTTGAACCCAGTCATTTTTTTGCTTTGTCGAAGGCCTGGCCGATGTCGGCCCAGAGGTCTTCGACGCTTTCCAATCCGACATTGAAGCGGATGGTTCGGGGGCTGACGCCGAAGCGCGCCATCGAATTGAGACCCGGTGTCTGCTCGAGCGAGGCCTTTGCCGGCACGACGAGGCTTTCATGACCGCCCCAGCTGACGCCGATGCGGAAAAATTTCAGCGCATCGACGAAAGCGGGAATGTCGACATCCTCCGTCACCTCGAAGGAGAACAGCCCGGCATAGCCGGCAAGCGTCTTCTTGCCGGGATGGTTGGAATAGGCGGGATGATTGACCCGCTCGACCTTGTCATGCGCCTTCAAGCGCTCGGCGATGATGAGCCCGCTCTTCATGTGATGCGGCAGTCTCAGCGGCAGCGTGCGCAGGCCGCGCAGCAAAAGCCAGCCCTCGAAGGGCGACAGCTTTGCGCCAAGCTGCGAGTAGGTCTGGTCGTTGATGTGCTTGATATGGGCGGCCGAGCCCGCCACCACACCGGCGACGGTATCGCTGTGGCCGCCGAGATATTTCGAGGCCGAGTGCAGCACCAGATCGACGCCGTGCAGGATCGGCTTCTGGAACACCGGCGTCGCCCAGGAATTGTCGATTGTGGTGACGATGCCCTGCTCTTTCGCCAGCCGCGTCAGATGTTCGAGATCCTGCAGCTCGAACATCATCGAGGTCGGGCTTTCCAGGTAGAGCAGTTTCGCACCGGGAAGTGCCGCGGCCACCGCATCCGGATCGGAGCCGTCGACATAGTCGACCTTGATATGCAGGCGCGGAAACAGCCGCTCGAACAGTCGGTAGGCGTCGCCATAGCAATTGCGCACCGCAAGGATGCGTTCGCCTGCGCCGACGAAAGCCAGCAACGTCGCGCTGATCGCAGCCATGCCGCTCGAAAAACCACGCGCGGCTTCAGCACCTTCAAGCGCTGCGACGCGCGACTCGAATTCCATCACCGTCGGATTGTCGCCGCGCGAATAGATCGGCTGTTTCCTGCGCCCGGCAAAGGTGTCGGCCATGTCGGCATAGCTGGCGAAGGTGAACAGCGAGGTCTGGTAGATCGGCGGCACCACCGCATTGCCGGGGAACGGGTCGTCATGCGCCAGAAGCGTCGCCGCCTCGGCGAGATAGTCGCTGCCGGAAATGCCGGGGTCGAAGCTGTGCTCGTTCATGTGCGGACCGAAAGTTTGAGGTTGGCGGCGCCGCGCTTCAAATCGTCCTCGACCGTGGCGATCAGCTTCAGCGCTTCGGCCCGGGCGCCTTCCGGATCGTGCGCGGCGATGCAGTCGAACATGGTGCGGTGGTAGGGAAAGCTTGCGTGGCCGAAATCGCGCACGCCGAGCGGATGTTCCCAGAAGCGGTGGAACAGTTCGTGCATGGCGGCGATAATCTGCTCGAACAGCGGATTGCCGCAGGCGCGGTAGATCGCCTGATGGAATTCCCAGTCCTCTTCCGACGACATGCCGGCGCGGCTGAGAAACTCTTCCTCCATGATGTCGAGCTTGCGCTCGATCTCGGCGAGGTCGTCCTTGTCGGCACGAATGGCGCAAAGGGCGGCGGCTTCCGCTTCCAGCGCGCGGCGGATTTCCAGCGTGCGCATCAGGCCGGTGAAATCATTGCCGCCGGCAAGCGTCAGCGGCATGTGCAGCATGTCGAGCGAGACGGCGGCCTTGAGATAGGTGCCCGAGCCCTGCCGGCGCTCGACCAGGCCAAGCCCCTCCCAGCGCGTCAACGCCTCACGCACCGTGTTGCGGCTGACTTTCAGGCGCTCGGCGAGGATGCGTTCGGTCGGCAGCCTCTCCCCCGGCTCCAGCTTCTCGCGCATGACGAAGCCGGCCAACGCCTTCAGCACCGCGTCGTCGCGGGCCGTCGTCTGGATCGGCGGAAGGCTGAATTCGGTCACCGGGGCTATTACCGAAGTGGCTCAATGGTCCAACCAATTTCTGCACAGACGAAGGGACCTGTCAACAGTGGAAACGCAGCAAGGCCGAAGGGCCAGGGGATGCACCTTCGGCCCTGCTGCTTCAGCCGTGGATGCGCGCCGGCGCAGCGGCGGCGCGAGCCTCGCGCCAGCGAGCGAACATTTCCTCGCGAACCCGCCTTGAACCCGCGAGCCGCTCCTTTGCCTGCGCCAGCACGGCCGGCGAAGCCTCGGCGGGCGTGCCGGACCGAAAGGGAGGAGCCGGGGCGTATTCGAGCGAGAGCTGCACGATCTCGGCCTCCTCCTGTCCAAGCAGCCTCGCAACCAGCGCCAGGCCGAAATCGATCCCGGAAGTGACACCGCCGGCGGTGATGAGCTTGCCGTCTTCGACGATACGCTCGTCGACCGGGATCGCTCCGAACTCCTCGAGGAAATCATGCGCATACCAGTGCGTGGTCGCGCGCTTGCCCCTCAGCAGTCCGGCCGCCCCAAGCACCAGGGCACCGCTGCAAACGGAGGTGATGTAGCGCACCTGCCCCGCGCGCTCCCACACGAAATCGAGGACTGTCTGGTCCTCCAGCAGCGCGTTGACCCCGCCCCCGCCAGGAATGCACAGCACGTCGAGGGGCCGGCAATCGTCAAAGGTCGCCGTCGGGGTGAGGGAGAGGTGCGTCGACGACATCACCGGGTTGCGATCTTTCCAGATCAGATTCACTTCGGCGCCCTTGGCGGACGCCAGGACTTCGTAGGGACCGGTGAGGTCGAGTTGTTGGACGTTGGGGAATACGAGGATGCCGAAACGAAGGGGCATGGAAATTTCCGTGAGTTGACTTCGGGCAATCTACGGCACCATGGTTTGGCACGATTGCCATTCACCCCTCGTTTCAGGCCAAAACCCGATGCGCCGTATCGAAGTGCTTGCCTATCCCGACATCCAGCTCCTCGACGTCAGCGGACCGCTCCAGGTCTTTGCCAGCGCCAACGACTTCAAGCGGCAGGCGGGCGAGCCGGCCCCCTACGAGGTCGTGGTCGTCGCCGCCTCACCGCGCATCCGGACATCGGCCGGTCTCGTGCTGGAGGCAGCAGTGCTGCCAACCCACGGAGGTAAGATCGACACGCTGCTTGTCCCCGGAGGATGGGGCGTCAACGCGGCCTGCGACGATCCCGTGCTGGTCCAGTGGATCGCCGGTCGCTCGCGCGATGCCACCCGAACCGCTTCCGTCTGCAGCGGCGCCATGCTGCTGGCGACGGCTGGCCTGCTCGACGGCCGCCGCGCGGTGACCCATTGGGGACGCTGCGCGGAGTTCGCCCGGCGCTTTCCCGCGGTCCGGCTCGAACCCGATCCGATCTTCATCCGCGACGGCAATGTCTGGACATCCGCCGGCGTAACGGCGGGGATCGATCTCGCCCTCTCCCTCGTCGAGGCCGACCTTGGCCGGCACACGGCGCTCGGCGTGGCGCGCGAGTTGGTGGTCTTCCTGAAACGTCCCGGTGGCCAGGCGCAATTCAGCCAGACCCTCAAGCTGCAGCAAGGCGACGGGCGCTTCGACCGGCTGCATGGCTGGATCCTCGAAAATCTGGCCGGTGACCTGTCGCTCACGCAGTTGGCCGACCACGCCAATATGAGCCCGCGCAGCTTCTCGCGGCGCTATCGCGAGGCCACCGGCCGGACACCTGCCCGCGCGATCGAGGAGATCCGGATCGAGGCGGCGCGGCGGATGCTGGAGCGGGGCCAGCCCGTCAACCAGACGGCACGACGCTGCGGTTTCGGCTCGGAAGAAACCATGCGGCGCGGCTTTCTGCGCGTGCTGGGCACCAACCCGCGCGCCTATCGCGAGCGTTTCTGATCGCGACGGCTTGCGCCATTAAGCCGGCGGTCGACGCCGTAGAAATAGAGCCTCTCCAGCGTTCAGGCGGGATGCTGTAGCTGGCTGAGCCCGCCATCGACGACGAGGGTCGCCGCGTTCATGAACGGGCACTCCTCAGAAATCATGAACACAGCGGCCAGCGCGATCTCGCGCGCCGAGGCGATGCGGCCGCCGGGATGCAGCGCCAGCGTCCTGGCGCGCGCCGCAACCGAATCGGCAAAACTGTTCCAATAGTCGGTCGCCTTCTGCGTCTCGACATAACCGGGCGCCAGCGCGTTCACGCGCACGCCCTGCCCGGCATATTCCAGCGCCAGCGATTTGGTCAGCCCAAGCAGCGCGTGCTTGGCCACGGGATAAGGGAAGGTATGAGGGATGATGGTGAAGCTGTGCGTCGAGGCGATGTTGAGGATCGCGCCACCGCCATTTGCGATCATTCCTGGCAGCACCGCCTTGGCGCAGTTCCAGGCGCCCTTGACGTTGACGTCGAAATTGCGGTTCCACTCCTCCTCGGTCGCCTCGAGCGGCGTCGAGAACACATTCATCCCCGCATTGTTGATCAGCGCGTTGATCGGCCCGATCGCGTCGGTCGCCCGGCTGACGGCAGCGGCAATCGCGGCCCCGTCGCTGATGTCGGCTGCGGTATGTCCGACATGGCCCTGCGGTGCGGCAAGGCCGGCGACCGTTTTGTCCAGCAGCGCACCGTCGCGATCGACCAGGAACAGCTTTGCCCCTTCGGCCAGGCAGGCCCCGGCGATGGCAAGCCCGATGCCTTGCGCGGCGCCGGTGAGGAAGATGCGTTTGCCGGACAGGCGCTCAGCCATGGCTGTCACTCACTGCACGATGGTCAGCGCCGGCCCAGTGCCGACGAACGCAGATTGTCGAGCAAAACGGCAAGCAGCAGGATCACGCCGCGCACAATGTACTGGTAGAAGGCTGGGATGTTGAGCAGGTTCATGGCGTTTTCGGCAATGCCCATGATCAGCACGCCGACGATGACGCCCGACATGGTGGCGCGGCCGCCGGCAAGCGAGACGCCGCCGAGCACGCAGGCCGAGATGACCGAGAGTTCAAGCCCGACCGCCGCATTGGGCTGGCCCGACGTGATGCGCGAGGCCAAAAGGATGCCGGCGATGCCACAGACCACGCCTTGCAGAGCAAAGATCCAGATGCGCGTCCAGTCGACATTGACGCCCGCCAGGCGCGAGGCCTCCGGGTTGCCGCCGATGGCCAGCGTGTTCTTGCCGAAGACGGTACGATTGAGGACAAAACCGAAGATGCAGAACAGCACGGCCAGGACCCAGACCGGCGTCGGAATGCCGAACAGCTTGGATAGCGCCAGCTGGTAGAAATCCGGGCTGTTGATGCCGACGGCGCGGCCATCGGATGCGATCAGCGCAAGGCCGCGCACGATCTGCATGGTGGCAAGCGTCGTGATCAGCGCGTTGATGCGGAATTTGGCGATGACGACGCCATTGATGAAGCCGACGAAGGCGCCGCAGGCGATTGCCGCGAGAAGCCCGAGCAGGATCGAACCGGTATAGTTCGACGCCATTACCGCGACCATGCCGGCAAAGGCGACGATGGAGCCGACCGAGAGGTCGAAGTCACGCGCGGCAAGGCAGAACATCATCGTGCAGGCGACAATGCCGACGGTGACCACCGACTGCAGCAGGCCGAGCATGTTGCGGTCGGTCAGAAAATTCGGCACCAGCAGCGACACCAGCGCGAAGGCGACGATGAAGATCACGACGAGGCCCTGTTCGCCGAGCAGGATCTTCTTCAACTGATCGGTCATGGCAAAGATCCTCAGGATGCGATCGCGTCGGGGGTTTTCTGATCGGGAAGAGCGGCGGCCAGGATCGCTTTTTCGGCGAACTGGTCGCGCGCGAGTTCGGCGCTGATGCGCCCGCCGCACATCACCAGGATGCGGTCGCAAATGCCCATCACTTCCGGCAGTTCGGACGAGACGACGACGATCGCCATGCCGTCTTTGGCAAGCTGGTAGAGCAGTTCGTAGATTTCCGCTTTGGCGCCGACATCGATACCGCGTGTCGGCTCGTCGACGATAAGCACGCGCACGCCCTGCTCCGACAGCCAGCGGCCGAGAATGACCTTCTGCTGGTTGCCACCGGAGAGGTTGATGATGTCCTGCTTGCGCGACGGCGTGCGCACCTTGAGCTTCTTGATGAAGGTCTCGGCGGTGGCGATCTCGCTAGCGCGGTTCAAGATTCCGAAGCGTGTGTGATGACGCCGCGACGAGATGTTGATGTTCTCCTCGATCGAGCGGCCCTGGATGATGCCGTCATGCTTGCGGTCTTCCGAGCACAAAACGATCCCGGCGCGGATCGCGTCATGCGGATCGGTGGCATGCACGACCTTGCCATCAACGGTAATGGTGCCACCTGAGCGCGGGTCGGCGCCGAACACCAGCCGCATCAGTTCCGAGCGCCCCGCGCCGATCAGGCCGAAGAAGCCGACGATCTCGCCCGCCCTCGCCTCGAAGCTGGCGGGCGTCGTCAGTTTTACTCCGCAAACAGCGTCGACCTTCAGCCGGACATCGCCGGCCGGGCGTGGGCGAAACCCCCAGATATCGGAGATTTCGCGGCCGACCATTTCGGCGACGACCTGGTCGCGTGTGACGTTTTTCAGCGACGCATGGTGCGCCGCGAGCTTGCCGTCGCGCAGCACGGTCAGGCTGTCGCAGAGGCGGAACACTTCGTCCAGCCGGTGCGAGACATAGATGATGACCTTGCCCTCGCCGCGCAGGCGGTCGATCAGGGCAAACAGGATTTCGCTTTCGCGCGACGACAATGACGAGGTCGGCTCGTCCAGAGCGATGACGCGCGCGTCGAGCATGATTGCCTTGGCGATCTCGACCATCTGCCGTTCGCCGATCGACAGCGTCTTGACCTTGCGGCTGATATCGAGGTCGATGCCCGCCGATTTCAGCTTGGCGCCGACGTCTTCCAGCATTCTGGCGCGGGCGATGATGCCGGCGTTGGTGGGGAAGCGGCCGAGGCTGAGGTTTTCGGCAACAGTGAGCTCAGGAACCAGCTGCAGTTCCTGGTGGATGACGATGACGCCATTGTCGAAGGCTTCCCTCGTCGATGAATAGGCCTGGACCTCGCCGTCGATGCTGATTGCGCCGTCATCGGCATGCTGGTCGCCGGACAGGATCTTGATCAGCGTGGATTTGCCGGCGCCGTTCTCGCCCATCAGGCCGTGCACGGCGCCCTTGTCGACGCCGAACGAGACGTCCGACAGCGCCTTGACGCCCGGATAGGTCTTGGTGATTTCCGAGAAGTCGAGAAAGGACATGGGGCGCCTATCCTTTTGCCATGCCAAACAGGCGGCGACTGTGAGCCGCCGCCTGTTTGTACAGGGAGGATTATTCGATGCCGAGACCCTTGCGGACCGTCTGGTAGTCGTCGCGCTTGGCCAGCGCCCCGGCGGTCAGGATGAGCTTCTCGGGTTCCTTGTTGTTGGCGACCCAGTCATACATGTTGAGCGCAGTCTCGTAGCCGTGACGCTTCGGCGAGATGATCACCGTGCCGACGAAGCCGGTGGCGGTCGGCTTCTTGAACTCGTTGATCGCCGAATCCGCGCCGCCAATGCCGACGCCGATCACGTTTTCGGCCGGGATGCCGACGCTTTCGGAAGCGCGCACGGCGCCGAGAACGGCTTCGTCGTTGAGGCCGAAGGAGACCCACTTCTTGATGTCGGCATGGGCGTTGAGTACCACCGTCGCCGCATTGAGCGCAGCCTCGGTATCGGTCTTGGCCTGCGGCGCGTCAAAGATGTTTTCGGCCTTGAAGCCGTTGGCCTTCAGCACCGAAATGGCGCCTTCGACCCGGTCGACGGCGGTCGGCAACTGATCATAGGAGACGCGGATGGCGCCGACCTCGTCGGCCTTCCAGCCGCGCGCCTTCATTTCGTCGACGATCGCCTGGCCGACGGCCTCGCCGATCTTGGTCGCCGAAATGCCCATATGCGGCACGTCTTCCAGCGCCTTCCCGTCTGCGCCGACCAGACGGTCATCAACCGTCATCAGCTTGAGATTGTTGGCGGCGGCCTTGGCGACGATGCCGGGGCCGAGCTTCACATCAGGCGTGCAGACGATGAAGCCTTGCGCGCCCTGCGCGCCGAGATTGTCGATCGCCGACATCAGCTTCTCACCGTCCTCGGCGCCGATCTTGACCAGGGTAAAACCCTTCTCCTTGGCGGCCTGGTCGGCGAACTTCCATTCGTCCTGGAACCACGGCTCCTCGGGCTGTTTGACGATAAAACCTATCTTGGTGTCCTGAGCATATGCAGCGATGGTCGTGACGGACAGCACGGCAAGGGCGCCCGCGACGAGCGCGGTCTTCAGAAGTCGCATGATTACCTCCCAGCGATGGCCGGGCGCTCAGCCCGGATGCAGAGTCTCTAATTCTTTTTATCATACTCGTCAATTGATCTGGTATGATAATTGAGCTACATGCTCTGACCAGGGATCGCTGGCGTAAATCCTCCGCATCCGGTAAGGCCGGAGACGCGAGATCAGTGGTTTCGCCGCCTTGGAGGAGGGCTGAGGTGACCGACACTTCGAAGAAGGCATCAGGCGACACCCGCCGCCCGCGCGTCATGCCCGATGTGACCAAGGCGCTTGCCTCAGACATCTTTTCCGGACGCTATCCCGCCGGCTCGTCTCTGCCGACCGAAAACGAACTCGGCGTCGAATATGGCGTCAGCCGCACCGTCATCCGCGAGGCGCTGAAGGTGCTGGCCGCCAAGGGGCTGGTGCTGTCGCGGCCGCGCATCGGCACGGTTGTATGTGAACAGGACAACTGGAACATCATCGACCCGCAGGTGCTGGCCTGGCACGCGCCGCATGCGCTGGACGACAAATTGTTCGACGCCATCCTCGAAACGCGCCGCGCCATCGAACCTCTGGTAGCTGAACTGGCGGCGACTCGTGCGACGCTGCAGGAGATCGCCGATCTCGAAGCCGCCTGGCGCGGCATGGCCAATGCCGGCGAGGATCTCGCCGCCTTCTCGCGCTCGGACATCACCTTCCACCAGATCGTCTATGCCGCGAGCCACAACCCGATCTTCCGCCAGATCGGCAATCTGATCGACACCGGGCTGAAATTCTCGCTTGAAGCAACGGCGACCATTTCGCTCGCCCGGCGCATGGAAGCAGTGGCGGCGCACCGTGAGGTGGTGGAGGCACTGCGCATGCGCGATGCCGCGGCGGCGCGTGCGGCGGCAGGCCGGATCCTCGACCTTGCGGCGCGCGACCTGGTGAGCGCCAAGAAACTCAAGAACAACTGAGACCAGCATGAAAATCATCTCGCTCACCACCTACATCGTCCCGCCGCGCTGGCTGTTCCTGAAGATCGAGACCGATGCCGGCGTCACCGGCTGGGGCGAGCCTGTCGTCGAAGGCCGTGCGCTGACGGTCGAGGCAGCGGTCAAGGAACTCGGCGATTATCTCGTCGGCAAGGACCCGCGCCTGAGCGAGGACCATTGGACGGTGATGCATCGCGGCGGCTTCTACCGCGGCGGGCCGATCCTGATGAGCGCCATTGCCGGCATCGACCAGGCGCTGTGGGACATCAAGGGCAAGGCGCTCGGCGTGCCTGTGCACGAACTGCTCGGCGGCAAGCTGCGCGACAGCATCAAGGTCTATTCCTGGATCGGCGGCGACCGGCCGGCGGAAGTGGCTGATGGCGCCAGGGAAGTGGTGGCGCGCGGTTTTCAGGCGCTGAAGATGAATGGCACCGAGGAACTGCAGATCGTCGACAGCCATGACAGAATAGATGCGGCTGTCGAACGAGTCGCCATGGTGCGCGAGGCCGTTGGGTCCAACATTGGCATCGCCGTCGATTTCCACGGCCGCGTCCACCGGCCGATGGCGCGCATGCTGGTCAAGGAGTTGGAACCCTACCGGCTGATGTTCATCGAGGAGCCGGTGCTCAGCGAAAATCGCGAGGCGCTGAAGGAGATCGCAGCCCTGGGCTCGACGCCGATCGCGCTCGGCGAGCGGCTTTACAGCCGCTGGGATTTCAAGTCGGTGTTCGAACAAGGCGCCGTCGACATCATCCAGCCGGACCTGTCGCATGCCGGGGGCATCACCGAATGCCGCAAGATCGCGGCGATGGCCGAGGCCTATGACATTGCGGTGGCGCCCCACTGCCCGCTCGGGCCGATCGCGCTTGCCGCCTGCCTGCAGCTCGATGCCGTCAGCTACAACTGCTTCATCCAGGAACAGAGCCTCGGCATCCACTACAACGCCGCAAACGATTTGCTCGATTATGCCGCCAACAAGGACGTCTTTCGCCACGAGGATGGCTATGTCGCAATCCCCGATGGTCCCGGCCTCGGCGTCGAGATCGACGAGGACTACGTCAAGGAAAGGGCCAAGGAAGGCCACCGTTGGCGCAACCCGGTCTGGCGTCACAAGGACGGCTCCTTCGCCGAGTGGTAGCCCGGCCGACCTTGCGGCCAGGCCTTCAGGACCTCGAGCTCAATTTCGCGGTGGCGCCAGCGTAACGCAGGCCTCTGATGTGCCGCAGCGCCGAGCACCAGCGCATGGGAACCGTCGGCGCCGGCAAGCCGCAACTGGCTGACCGCCTGGGTTGCGGCAAGCGATCGAAAGCAGTCGCTATCCATGGAACATGGCGGATGTCCTGTTCTCATCGACCTTTTCTTGGCCCGCCAGCCGCGTCACCTGCCCGCGGCGTGCCGGCCTGCGTTCCTGCCGGAGAAGATGCAGCTGCCGAGAAATGTCCCTTCCAGCGCATTGTAGCCGTGATAGCCGCCGCCACCGCCGCCGGCCACCTCGCCTGCCGCATAGAGCCCGGCAATGGGTTCGCCATTGCCGTCGAGAACCTGCGAATTGAGATTGGTGTGCAGGCCGCCAAGCGTTTTGCGCGTCAGGATGTTGAGGCGCACCGCGATCAGCGGCCCGTGCCTGGGATCGAGTATCTTGTGCGGCTTGGTCACCCGGAAGATCTTGTCGCCAATGTAGTTGCGGGCGCCGCGGACGGCTGTGACCTGCGCATCCTTGGTATAGGCATGGTCGACCTCGCGATCGCGCGCCACGATCTGCGCCTTGAGCCGGTCGTAGTCGAGCAGATTGTCGCCTGACAGCGCGTTCATGCCGGCGACCAAGTCGGCCAGGTTGTCGCGGACGACGAAGTCCTCGCCCTTTTCCAGGAACGCTGCCACTGATGGTGGCGCCTTGCCGCCGCGCCGGTTCTTCAGCACGGCCCGCCAATCCTTGGCCGTAAAGTCTAGGTTTTGCTCCGAACCCGACAGCACGAACTCCTTCGAAGCGATCGTCTTGCTCAGCACGAACCAGGAATAATCGTGTCCCGTCGACAGGATACGCTTCAAGGTGCCGAGCGAATCGAAGCTCGGGAAGAACGGCGCCTCCATGCGTTGTCCCAGAGCATCGAACCATAGCGGCGACGGCGCCGACAGGATGCGGATGCCGTGGTTCGGCCAGATCGGATTCCAGTTCTTGATCCCCTCGACATAGTGCCACATGCGGTCGGCGTTGATGACGCCCCCGCCGGCGCCCTGGGTGATCGCCACCATGCGGCCGTCCACATGGTGCGGCACGCCGGCAACCATACGCTTCGGCGCTGGCCCCAGCCGCCCGACCGGCCAGACCTTGCGAACCAACTCATGATTGCCGCCGATGCCGCCGGAGGTGACGATCACGAAACCGGCCGAAAGGTCGAAATCGCCGACGGCCGTGCGGCTCGACTGCTTGCCGCGCTCGACATCGGATGCCTCCAGGATTTCGCCCGCGACGCCGGTGACCGCGCCGTTGGTCTTGATCAGCCGGCTGACCTGATGACGGAATTTCAAAGTGATCAGCCCTTTGGCGACGTGCTCGCGCACGCGCCTTTCGAACGGCGCGACCACGCCCGGCCCAGTGCCCCATGTCAGGTGGAAGCGCGGCACTGAATTGCCGTGGCCATTGGCCAGCGCGCCGCCGCGCTCGGCCCAGCCGACCACCGGCCACCAGCGCATGCCCATGGCGTAGAGCCACGGCCGCATCTCGCCGGCGGCGAAATCGACATAGGCTTCCGCCACTTTCCTTGGCCAATGGTCCTCGGGCCGGTCGAACTGGGCAGAACCCAGCCAATCCTGCCAGGCGAGGTCGCGGCTGTCCTTGATGCGCAGGCGGCGCTGCTCGGGCGTGTTGACCAAAAACAGGCCGCCGAGCGACCAGAATGCCTGGCCGCCGAGAAAACCGCCACCCTCTTGCTCGACGATGATCACGCGCTTGCCGGCATCGCCGAGTTCCGCGGCTGCGGTCAGGCCGGCCAGCCCGCCGCCAACGATGATTGCGTCCGCGTCAGCCATTGTCGTAGCTCCTGTGCCGGCTTTTGTTTTCGAGATCGGATGCTCGTTGCTAGCCGCGCAGCGCGTTCCAGATGATGCGCGGCAGCTTCAGGAGGCTCGGCTGGTAGTTGAACTCGGTGATCAGGCGGCCGACCATGTGTGCCCTTTTGTGGGTCAGGAACCAGGCCGGCTTCGGCATGATGCGGAACGGCGCTTCGAGCACGCTGCGCTCCGGTCTGTCGAACAAATAGGTGTTGTGGACGACGCCGATGCCGCTCTGCACATCGTCGAGCGTGTGGCCAGGGAAAGCACCCCAGGTCGGGCGCAGCAGCGCGAACAGAACGCCGCTCCAGGAATTGATGCCGATGCCGCCATAGCGCAGTTCGGCAATGATTTCCTCGAAGCGCTGCCGGCCGATCTCGGCGATCGTCCTGGGATGGATGAGGATGTTGGCGGCAAGCGTGCCGTGCAGCTTTTCATTGGCGTAGGCGACAGCGGCGCGCAGATAGGATTCCGCATTGCCCGCCGGCAGCCGCATGACGCTGAGCGCCGGCGCGAACACCTCGGCATTTTCGAGATAGGCGTCCGTGCCCGGCCGGAACGGCACCACAACGCAGGCGGGCCCGCCAGGCCGCTCGAATTTTTGTGCCGTGTCGGCGTGCGCCTCGAAGGCGGCGAGGCGCTCGGTCGCGCCGGGATAATAGGCCGGGCGCGACGGGGCTTTCTGCATCACCTTTTCGAGTGCTGCCAAAAGCGCATCGGATTTGCCCCAGCCTTCGGGCAACACGAGCATTTGGCAGGCGATGCAGTTGAAACCGGAATTGTTGAGCTTTTGGGTAGCGATCAGTTCGGCGTGGTAGGTGATATCGGCATCCGACCACGGACCGGGCACCACGATGGTGGGTGCCACGCCGCCAAGCTCCGAGGTGATACGCCGGCTGTTGCGCGGCGTGCCCGCCGCCTTGTTCTTGCGGCCCTCCTCGCCAGGCCCCCAGACGATCGCGTCATGCGAGGCGGCGGCACCGGTGATGTGGATGTCGTCGACGAGATCGTGGTTGCACAGATACGCGCCGACATCGGCGCCACCGCGCACGATGCGCAGCGCTCCGAATTCGATCAGCGGCCGCAGCGCCGGCCGCAGGAAATCGATCAGATAGTCGTTGACCGGGTTCATCTTGAGCAGAACCACCTGGTGCTCGGCCAAAAGCTTGTGCAGGCAGTCGAGCGGCGCGATCGAGGCGACATTGCCGGCGCCGAGCACGAGGCCGATCTTGCCCTTGCGGCTGGTGCGCGGCGCGTCATAGGCCGATGCGGTGTTTGCGGCGAGGTTCGCCTTGGTCACGCCGGGCTGCATCCAGATCTCGGCCTTCAGCCCGGTGAACAACACCTTGTCCCAGAGCGAATTCGGAACCACCGTTACCGCCACCTGTCCGCTAGGCAAGGTGCGGACCGGCAGTCTGTCGAGAAACTTCTTGCCCTCCGTCAGGCTGAGCGTGTGGATGAACTGGTTGCAGCCATCCATCAGCGCCGCGGGGCCAGCCAGCCATTCTTCGCCTTCCAGCGGCGAGCCGGTCGGGATGCCCTTCTTGCGCGTCGCGGTTTTGACCCACGCCTCGGCGACCTCGCGGATGTGATCCTTGACCTGCCGCAGCAAGGCGATCCGCTCGCCATTCGAGGTCTGCGCCCAGTCGTCCTTCCTGGCGTCGAGATCGGTGAGGGCGAGGTCGAGTTCGGCTGCCCATTCAGGCTGCACGGGCTGAGTTTTGACTGCCTTGGCGACCATCCTATCCTCCTCCACTTCGGTCCCTTTGTTTGACGCAACTCCGGACGGAACCGCTTCACACTTTTCCTGGAATTGCTCTACGAAAACGGCAGTGCGGCCCATTGCTCGACGAATTTCCCGCCGGAATAGACCTGGATCGAACCGAACTGCTGTAGCACGAATTCGCTCTGCGTCGGACGCAGGAAGGCGTAGTCGTCAGGCCGGACATTGACGTTGTCGGGCAGCGCCATGAATTGCTGATTGGTCGAAAAGCCGAACGTCTTGTCGGTCTTCATCCCCACGGGATGGACGGGCTTCGCCATCCATTTTCCGCCATAGAGAAAACAGCCGCGCCGCGGCAACAGCCCGAGCTTCTGCAGCAGCCAGGAGCGCTGGTCGAGGCCCGGCGCCTGGACATCGACCACTTTCAGGATCGGCGTCGCGATGAATGCGGCAGGCCGCAATTGGCTGAGGCTCGGCACATCGAAATCGGTCGGCAGCATAAAAGCCGATCCGATGGACAATTCATTGGCGCCGACCCAGCTGTCATAGAGCAATGCGGTGCTGCTGCCGCCAAGATTGAGGATCTTGCGCTGGTCGGCGGCAAGGCAAGCGACATACTGGCGAAACAGGCTGATCGCCTTGACGCGCGCCTTGGCCGGTCCTCCCAGCAGTTTGGGGATATGGCCGATATGCGCCTCGTAGGCCATGACGCCTTCGCATTTCAGCCGCGGGTAATTCGCCAACGCGGAAACTGCCCGGGCCAGTGAGTCGGGATCGCTGATACCGCCGCGATGAAGGCAGACATCGACCTCGAAGCAGACGCGCAGCTCGCGGTCGAGCTCGGCGGCAAGCGAGCCATAGGCGGCCAGCCGCTCCTCGGTATCGATCAGCCAGACGATCCGCGACGTAGCTTCGCCGAGCCCGGCGAGAACGCCCTTCGTCAGCGCGTGCCTGGCGCCGGCAACCGGCATCGGCTTGCCCAACAGGAGATCGACTTGGGGAAACACTTTCAGCATCTCGGCGCTGATCGGCAGATGAAAGGTCATCAGCCTGTCGGTCGCAAACGCCGCGCGGATATAGTCGATCAGCGGCAGGCATGGCAGCGACTTGTCGACGAGGCGCAGATCGAGGCCCGTGGCGAACTTCGCCTTGATCGCAGCGATGTTGTGATCGAGCCGGTCGAGATCGAGCACCAGGCAAGGCTGAAAGATCCCGGCTGCCCTGAGCGCGCCCGACATTTCCGCGAAATAGGTGTCGGTCAGGCTCATGCCGCGACGCCGAGCAGCCTGGCAATATAGGGCGACACGAAGCGGTTGTCCGGGTCCATCTCGCGGCGGACCGCCATCGCATCGTTCCAGCGCGGATAGAGCGCGCTCAATTCCCTTGATGTCAGGCTGTGCATCTTGCCCCAATGCGGGCGGCCGCCGCGCTTCCTGAAGATCGGCTCGGCGGCGTTGAAGAACGCCATCGGATCGCGCTCGACGCCGTGATGGATGGCGATGGAACAGGTTGGGCGCTTGTAGAAGGGGCTGAGCCAGACATTGTCGGGCGCGACGACGCGCACCTCCATCGGAAAATAGACCTCTGGAAACCGCGTCTCGAGCAGCGCAATGATTTCGCTGAGTGCGGCCGCCCCTTCCTCGAACGGCAGGTGGTATTCCATCTCGTTGAACTTGACGTTGCGCTCGGAGGTGAAGACCTTCAGCCACTCCTCGATATAATCCTCGGCCGGCACCTTGGCGAAGGCCGAGCCGATGAGACGGCGGCGCAGCCAAGGGAGCCAGCTGAGATAGTCGCGCAGTTTTCTCAGCGTCGTCACCGCATCGTCGTCTTCCGTCGGCGGACGCACCGTCGCCGGCGCCTCGGTGATGTCGCTGGCAATCAGCAGCGCCTGGCCCGAAAACGGCACGTAGTAGAACTCGGCCGAACGATGCGCCGTCATGGTGCTTTCGAATTGCGCAAGCACATCGGCGATCGGCGCCGTCCAGCGGCGGTGCCGCATCCGGTAGCTCGCCACGTTGCGGATCGTCACTTCGGTGACGGCGCCGAAAGCGCCGAGCGAAGCGCCCATGGCTTCGATCATGTCGGGGCTCTTGGCACGGTCGAACTCTTTCAGCGCGCCACGCCCGTCGACGATCTGCATCGCCTCGAGCTGGGTGTGGTACGCGCCAAGTGTGATGCCCGAGCCGTGCGTGGCGGTGCCGAGCGCCCCGCCGAACGCCTGCTTGTCGATGTCGCCCATGTTCGGCAGCGCCTGGCCGACGCCGTGCAACAGCTTTGCCAGCGCGCCGATCTTGGTGCCGGCGCCGACCCGCGCCGTCAGTTTTTCGGGATCGTGCGACCTCAGGCCCTCGAAGCGGTCGAGCGACAGGATGGTGCCGTCATTCTTAACCAGAGGCGTGAAGGAATGGCCCGTGCCAGCGAATCGAACTGGTCCCGGCGCGTTGCGAATGGCACCACTCAGCTCATCGAGACTCTGCGGTTCGGCAAAAGCCTGCGGCGTGGCCGTGACATAGCCCGACCAATTGCTCCACTGGCTGATAGCCTCTCCCACGATCCCTCCCTGGGGCGCCGGCTTTGCCGGTCTTTCTCCTAG
Organism: Mesorhizobium sp. M0772; assembly: GCF_040320135.1. Classification (NCBI taxonomy): domain Bacteria; kingdom Pseudomonadati; phylum Pseudomonadota; class Alphaproteobacteria; order Hyphomicrobiales; family Phyllobacteriaceae; genus Mesorhizobium; species Mesorhizobium sp. M0772. The sequence goes on from NZ_JAMYPB010000014.1 coordinate 50,070, forward strand.
CGCTAGATAATATGATACATAGTCAGCTTTTCCGGATATGATACATTGTCAGCTTTCTGTCAACCTGGCAATCGGAGGTGTCTTGCGTCCGCGCCGGCCGCATTATCCACAGCGACGCACGCTGAGCCGGCGTCGGCATTGAACGCAGTTCGTTGCCCCTTCAAGCCAGCCCAAACGTTTCCACGGCCCGCATGATGCCGCGCAATTCGGCCAAGCCCTTCAGGCGGCCGATCAGCGAGTAGCCGGGATTGATCCTTGTCTTGCCGATATCGTCGGCGAGCAGGTGGCCATGGTCCGGCCGCATCGGGATTTGCCAGTCGGCGCGGCCCTCCTCGCGGCGGCGCGCCTCCTCCTGCATCAGCGCCAGGATGACATGCGCCATGTCGGTGCCGCCTTCGAGATGCTCGGCCTCGTAGAACGAGCCGTCATCCTCGATGGTGATGTTGCGCAGATGGGCGAAGTGGATGCGGTCGGCGAATTCCTTGACCATGGCGACGATGTCGTTGTCGGCGCGCGTGCCGTAGGACCCGGTGCAGAACGTCAGGCCATTGGCCTGGCTGTCGATGGCATTGAGAATGAAACGCGCATCCTCGGCGGTCGAAACGACGCGCGGCAGGCCGTAGAGCGAAAACGGCGGATCGTCGGGGTGGATACACATGCGCACCCCCTCCTCTTCGGCCACCGGAATGATCTCCCGCAGGAACCAGGCGAGGTTGTCGCGCAACTCCTTCGGCCCGATCCCATCGTAGTCCGCCAGCGCCTCGCGAAAACTATCGCGGTCATATTTGCGCTCTGTCGCCGGCAGGCCGGCGATCAGGTTGCGCTCGATCTGGTCCATCCTCTCAGGCGACAATTCCTTCAGCCGCGCTTCCGCCTGCGCAATACGCGCCGGCGTATAGCTTGCCGCACCGTTCTTGCGCTTCAACACGAACAGATCGTAGGCGGCGAAATCGATCGCGTCGAAACGCAAGGCGTAGCCTGTCGTCGGCAGCCGGTAGGCAAGATCGGTGCGGGTCCAGTCGACCACCGGCATGAAATTGTAGCAGACCGTGGCGATGCCGGCCCTGGCCAGCGCGCGGATTGAGTCGCGATAGTAGCCGGCATAGCGCTCGCGTTCCGGCGCACCGATCTTGAAGGAATTGTGGACCGGAATGCTCTCGACGACCGACCAGGTCAGTCCGGCTTCCTCGATGATGCGCTTGCGTTCGAGCACTTCGGCCTCAGGCCACGCCCGGCCGTCATAGATATGGTGAAGCGCCGAGACCACGCCGGTGGCGCCCGCCTGCTTGACATGATCGAGCGTCACCGGGTCGTCGGGTCCATACCAGCGCCAGCATTGTTCCATTTTCGGCTTTCCTTCTGCGAGAGGTTGGCAACTTATTGTTGGACCGCGATGGGAGTCGATAGAAAATGGAGGAGTTTTTAGAAATGACGGATTTCGACGGCAAGGTCGCCCTGGTGACGGGAACGACCGGCATTGGCCTGGCAACCGCCAAGCGCCTTGCGGCCGGTGGCGCCGCAATCATCGCCTGCGGCATCGACCGCACCGCCAATGCGGCGATGAAAGCGCAACTAGAAAGTCCTGGTGCCGCGGTGCTGGTCATCGACACCGATGTGTCCGTCTCCGACCAGGTGCGCGACGCGGTGGCGGCTGGCGTCGCCAGGTTCGGCGGTCTGGATGTCATCGTCAACTCGGCCGCCGTCCATCCCTATGGCACCGCGACGACCACCGACTGGGAAAGCTGGAACCGGGCAATGACGGTCAATGTCGGCTCGATCTACCTGACCGCCCATTTCGGCATTCCGGAAATGATCAAGCGCGGTGGCGGCGCCATCGTCAACGTCGCCTCGGTGCAGGGTTTTGCCTGCCAGCAGAACGTTGCCGCCTATGCCACGACCAAAGGGGCCATCCACACGCTGACGCGCTCGCTGGCGCTCGACTACGCGGCATCAGGCATCCGCGTCAATTCGGTCAGCCCGGGCTCGATCCGCACGCCGATCCTGGAGAAGGCTGCGCGCGGTGACGGCGGCAGCGATGCCGATGTCGAAGAGGCCTACAAGCGCTTCGGCGCGGCGCATCCGCTCGGCCGTATCGGCGAACCGGAGGAAGTGGCGGAACTCATCGCCTTCCTGTGCTCGTCGAAGGCCGGTTTCTGCACCGGCGCGGACTACAGGATCGATGGCGGCCTGACGGCAGGTATTGGCGTGAAGTAGCGCTATGATGGCGTTCTGCGCGCTTGCAGGCAATCGGTGTCCGACCGCGCTACAGCTTCCACATCCGCTTGGCATTGCCCGACAGCAATTTCGTCCTCTCCTCAGGGCTGGCGCCCGCGATCAGCGCGTGTGTCGCCGCCACCCAGGTGGCAAGGCCACCGCCAAGCGTGCACACCGGCCAGTCGCTGCCCCACACGACGCGGTCCCAGCCGAAAATGCCGATCGTGTGCTCGACATAGGGGCGCAAGGTCTCGACGGTCCATGAGCCGGCATCGGCATAGGCGACGACACCGGAGATCTTGCCGATAACATTGGGACGCCGCGCGATCTCGGTCATATGCTCGCGCCACGGATGTTCCGCACTGGCCTTGATGTCGGGCACGCCGCAATGGTCGAGCACGAACTGCACATCCGGCGCCAGATCGGCGAGCGCAACCGCCCTTGGAATCTGATGCGGCAGGACGACGAGGTCGAAGGTCAGGCCGGTGCCGGCAAGCCGCTTGATGTTTTCGCGAAACAGCGCGCTGTCCGAAAGCTCGTCCGGCATGACATGCAGCACGCGGCGGAACCCCTTGACGAAAGGGTCGGCTTGCTGGCGCCCGAGATAGGCGGCGAAGCCGGCCTCCTCCGGGCGGCAGGAGGCGATCGCCCCGCGCAACAGACTGCCCTTCTCCAGCGACTGCGCCTTCACATGGCTGGTCTCGGCCTGGATGTCGGCTTCATCGACGTCGACCTCCATATGCAGCGCGGCCTCGATGCCGGCCCGGCGGGCCTGGATCGCATATTCTGCGTGCGGGAAATCGCGGTTGAGCGCCGGCTCGCGGCTGAGCCAGGGATAGCGCAGCGCCGACAGGTCGATCAGGTGCAGATGAGTGTCGATGATCATGGCTGTCCTCCTCGGTGATTTCAGATCATCGCCAAATGCCTAAACCCAGCGCATGACACAAGCTTTGGCTCAGGCCCGCTTCGGGATCTCTTTGTCCTCGAGCAGCAGCGTCAGCCCCATGGCGACGAAATAGAGCGCCGCCACCCAGATGAACATCACGTTGAAGCCACTGGAGTAATGGTCAAGCACCACTTCGCGGATCGCGCCCGGCAGGCTCGATGCGAGGTGCGGCGTCAACCCGTTCAGGCCACCCGGCAGCAGGGCGGCGGCGTCTGCAGGAAGCTCGGCTGTCTGCCGGTTCAGCGCCCAGATCATCACCGCGCCGTTCAGCGCCAGTCCGAGCGATGCTCCGAGCGTCCGCGCCTGCGTGATCAGCGACGTCACCGCGCCGATATCCTGCAGGGGTGCTGCCGCCTGGATCGCCACGATCAGCACCTGGAACTGCAGGCCCATGCTGATGCCGAACACTGCCATCATCGTCGCCAGCACCCAGATCGGCGTGTGCTGGTTGGTGAGGACGAAGCCCAGCATCAGAAACCCGCCGATACCCATGGCGACCACCGGCATCCATTTGTAGCGTCCGGTTGCCGCGATCACCCGCCCGGCCACGATCGAAATGACCATCGATGTCAGCGACGCCGGCAGGAACAGGAAGCCGACCTCGGCCGGGCTCAGGCCCGTCAGCGTCTGCATGTAGAGGGCGAAATAGAAGAACATGCCCAGCGTCACCGTTCCGGCGACCAGCGACACGCCCGAGACGATGCTGACCGTCGAATTGCCGAACAGCCGCAGAGGTACGATCGGCTGTTCGGCCCGCCGCTCGACCATGACGAACAAGGTGATGGCGGCCACTGCCAGCAGCGGCAGCGCGAAGGTGATGAGGTCCGGTCCGCTGGGGTCGAGCACATGATAGCCCCAATAGACGATCGCCGTCGTGCCGGTGGCGAGCAGCACGCCGCCGAGATAGTCGATGCGGTGCCGCTTTTCGTTGAACCGGCTGCGCATGGCGAAGGCCAGCACCGCCAGCACGATGATCCCTATCGGCAAATTGACCAGGAACACCCAACGCCAGCCGAACAGGCTGGTGATGTAGCCGCCGGCCAGCGGGCCGAGCACCGACGACAGCGCGAACACCGCCGAACTGTAGCCCTGATATTTCGCGCGGTCGCGCGGGCCGAACAGTTCGCCGATCATGGCGAAGGCGGAGACCATCAGACCGCCGCCGCCGATGCCCTGCAGCACGCGCGCGGCGATCAGGCTCTCCATCGACCATGCCATGCCGCAGACCAGCGAGCCCAGCAGGAACAGGCCGATCGCCGTCAGCACGACATTCTTGCGGCCATACATATCGCCGAGTTTGCCGTAGAATGGCGAGACCGCGGCGGTCGAGAGCAGGTAGGCGGCACCGACCCAGCCGAACAAATGCAGATTGCCGAGTTCGCCGGCAATGGTGGGCAAGGCGGTGACGACGATCTGCATGTCGATGGTTGCCATGAACATGGCGATCAGCGCGCCGAAATAGACGATCAAGGTCGTAAGCTCGGGCCTGACTTGGGCCTCCACGGGCGCTGTGTCCGGCAGCGTCTGCTCGACAGTCATCGGTGTCTCCGTAGCTTGGGGCGCGATTTATGTGCCCACAGCCGAGAGGTGTCAACCAGATATGTGCGCTTAGCATATAATTGACGTCAGCATATATTCTTGCTAACGCGCTATGGATGAGCAGCAACGCATCCAGCAGTCCGGACCGATTTCCATCCCTGTTCCAGACGCGCGGCGATCGGGACCTCGCCGGTCTGGCGCGCGGCAGCGGCCTGTCCGAACCGGCGGCCGAGGCCGTGGCCGCCATCGATGCGGTAATGAGCAAGGTGCGTCGCTCTATCCAGCGCCGCGACTTCGGCCGCATGATCCTGGCGCGCGTAGACCCTTCGCTGGAAGTGAGCCATCTCGATGCGATCGGCGCCATCGCGAACAATCCGGTTTTCAGCGATAACCAGCAGGACGAGGTGACGGTTGGCGTCATCGCCGAGCGCCTCGAGATCGACCCGTCGCGCGCCAGCCGCATCTCTGCCGACCTCGTCGAGCGCGGCTATGCATGCCGTGTCGCATCGCAACGCGATGCCCGGCGCATCTGCCTCAAACTCACCGCCAAGGGCGAGCGCTTGGTGGCGGCGGTGCGCCAGACCAAATGGCGGATTTTCGCCGGCTCACTGGCACAATGGGATGAGCAGGACCTGGTAACGTTCGCCACCTTGCTGGAACGCTTCGCCGGTTGGGCCATGGACGAAACCGGGATGAAAAGATCTGCCGAGGCCGTCAAGCAGTTGATGGACGAGATGCTGCCCGAAACGAAATAGGCGGCACGGCGTGGACGCTCACCCATGTGTGCGAGCCGTTCGATAGCCCTTGACGCTCAGGTCGCGTCGGATCGTTATCGGTCGAAGAAACCGGCGTCCTCTGCCGCGAGATACTTCTTCGCCGCCTTGGCGTCGATGTCGAGGCCCAGTCCCGGAGCTTCGAGCAGGTCCACCATACTATCCCTGACGATCTGCCCCTTGGGCAGGCCGACGACGATGTCCTCCCACCAGGGGTCGGAGGCGCTGGGATATTCGAAGGCGATGTAGTTGGCCGGCAGCGTGGCGCAGACATTGATCAGCGCACCGAGGCCCAGCAGACCGTTCGCCGTGCCGTGCGGCGCCATCATGATCGAGTGCATGTAGGCGTGCTCGGCCACCCATTTGAGCTCGGCGATGCCGCCGATGTCAGCGGGATCCGGACCGATGACGCGAACCGCCTGCGTCTCGATCAGTTCCTTGAAATTATGACGCAGATAGATCTGCTCTCCGGTGTGGATGGGCGTGGACGTCGATGTCGTGAGTTCACGGTAGGCCTGTGGATTGACCCATGGCACATAGTCTCCGGTCAGCATATCCTCCAGCCACATCAGATTGTACTTTTCCACGGCCCGCGCGAAGCGGATGGCGTCGGGCAGGAACCAGCCGGGGCCGCAATCCAGCGCCAGCGAGACCTTGTCGCCAAGCACCTCCTTCATGGCGATGACGCATTCGATCATATGCACCATGCCGCGCTCGCTGATCTGCCCCTGGTCCATCGCGCCGTGATAGGTCGGCGGCTGGCGCACGCCGTAGTGGAAGTCGGGAACGCAGGTCTTCATGTTGGAGTGGAAGCTGATGCCTTGCTTGACCATGAAGAAACCTTCCGGCCGCTCCATCATCCATTTGACGTCGGCCGCGTAATCCTCCGGCCTGTCGCCGGTGCGCTTCTTGCGGATGGAGCCGTTGTAGACCCGCACCTGGTCGCGGACCTTGCCGCCGAGCAGCTTGTAGACCGGGACGCCGGCGGCCTTGCCGGCGATGTCCCAGAGAGCATGCTCGATGGCGCTGACGGCGGCGCCGTAGGGCTTGAACGAGCCGCGCTGACGGATCTTCAGCATGCAACGTTCCACATCCGTCGGGTCCTCGCCGATCAGCGCGTCGCGGAAATGCAGCACCCAGGGTTTCAGATAAGGCTTGGTGTACTCGACCTCGCCGAGGCCATGGAGGCCTTCGTCGGTGACGATGCGCACGATGGGGTGCCTGCCGATGACGGCACACCTGAGATCGGTGATCTTCATGATGTCCTCTATTTCACCGACGAGAAGGCGGTTGGCGCGAGAAACTGGCTGGAAATATTGGCCAGGATCGGGCCATCGCGCTCGGACTCGTCGCGGACCTCGAGCCATGCCGGATCGGTGGTGAAGGCCTTCCATTTCACTTCGCGCTCGGCAAGGGATTCCCAGGCGATGAAATAGGTCAGTCGATTGCTGCTTTCGCCGACCACCGTGGTGAAGAACCCGGCCTGGCGAATGCCATGTCTATCCCACAGCGCCAAGGTATGGTCGTTGAAACGCTTGAGCAGCGCCGGCAGCCGGCCCGGCAGGCAGTCGTAAATGCGAAGTTCGTAGATCATGGTTGATCCTTCTGTTTACTTCTCCCTTCGGGGAGAGGTGTAGAGTCAGCTCCAGGTGCGGTCCCAGGAATATTCGTCGTCCCAGTGACCGGTCGGTTGCCAGATCCCGGTGACGCCGGGCTGCAGGTGCTGGCTGATCACTTCGTCGACGATGTCGTCGATGCCCAGACCAGGCTTGTCGGGCACGGTGATGAAGCCGTCCTTGACCAGCGGCTTGGGCAGGCCGGTGACGATATCGTCCCACCAGTCGACTTCGACGCTGTGATATTCGAGCGCCATGAAGTTTTCCGTCGCCACCGCGACATGCGCGGCGGCCATTGCCGCGATCGGGCTTTCCGCCATGTGAATGGCCATGGCGACGCCATGCTCCTGCGCTGCGTCGCCGATCTTCTTGGTCTCGAGAATGCCGCCGGTGGTCAGCAGATCCGGATGGATGACCGAGATGCCGGCGTTGAGCAGCGGCTGGAATGCTTCCTTGAGGTAGATGTCTTCACCGGTGCAGATCGGCACGGAGGTCGCCTGCTGCAACTGCCGATACTGCTCGGTGTACTGCCAGGGGATCACGTCCTCGAGCCAGGCCGGTGCGTATTTCTCGATCCGCCGGGCCAGACGGATGCCGTCCTGCAGCGAGATGTGGCCGACATGGTCGATGGCGAGCGGGACCTCGTAGCCGATCACCTCGCGGACCTCGTGGATATATTGATCGAGCAGGTCGAGGCCCTTTTCGGTGAAATGGAGGCCGGTGAAGGGATGCGGCACGTTCTGCGCATCATAGGCGGCGTTGCGCGCCCGGCGCTCGTCCAGCGTGCGTGCCGGGCCGCGAGCGGGATGGCTGCGGAAACCGTCGAGCACGCCGGCTGGCGCCACCACCGCGCCGGGAATGTGGGAGATCTGCGCCAGCCCGAGGTCCATCTTGAGGAAGGTGAAACCGAGATCCATCCGCGCCTTGAGCCGCTTTCCGGTCTCGGTGCCGCTGGGCTTGTCCGCGTCGGTGTCGCAATAGACACGCACCTTGTCGCGAAACCGTCCTCCCAGCATCTGGTAGATCGGCACGCCATACGCCTTGCCGGCGAGGTCCCAAAGCGCGATCTCGATCGCCGAGACTCCGCCACCTTGCCGCCCGTGGCCGCCAAATTGCTTGATGCGGCGGAACAGCCGGTCGACGTCACAGGGATTTTCGCCCAGCAACCGGCTCTTCAGCATCAGCGCATAGGTCGCGCTGGCGCCGTCGCGCACTTCGCCCAGGCCGATAATGCCTTGATTGGTATAGATCTTGATCAGCGCCGAGGTGAACGGCGCGCCGACGATCTCGGCGACGCGCAGATCGGTGATGCGAAGGTCGCTCGGCCTGGAGTTCGTATTTACCCGATTGAGCGCCTCGCCGGCGCTACCCGTCTTTGCCATGGCTTATCCTCGTTCTGATTGGTGGCGCCCCGCACCCCCGGCCTGCATAAGCGTTGCTAGCCAAGCTCGATCTCGTGGGCCTGCAGGTAGTCTCGGTTCATCTCGACACCGAGACCCGGCTTCGACGCCAGCTTGAGGCTGCCGTTCGAGACATCGAGTGGCTCGTCGATGAGGTGATTATATTTGTCCAGGTTCCACTCCGACGTTTCGAGCTTGTAGAAGTTGGGAACCGTCATCATCACCTGCGCTCCCGCAACCACGTTGATCGGTCCCGCGGCGTCATGGGGCGAGACCGGGATGTAGTAGGCTTCGCACAGCGCGGAAATCTTCTTCAATTCGGTAATTCCGCCGGTCCAGGTAACGTCCGGCATGATGTAGTCCGCAAGCCTGTTCTCGAGCACCGGCACGAAATCCCACTTGGTGTGGCCGCGCTCGCCCCACGAGATGGCGGCGCTGACCTTCTCACGCACCTGCTTGAGGGCATTGAGGCTCTCAGGCGGACAAGGCTCCTCGAACCAGTCGATCTGGCCGGCTTCCTCGAGGCTCCGACAGAGGCGAATGGCGGTAGGAACGTCGAAGCGGCCATGCGCGTCGATGAGAATGTCGACATCGGGCCCCGCCGTTTCGCGGATCAGAGCCGTCAGTTCGGCGGCCTCGCGCTCGTCCTTCCGGGTCATGCTGCCATCGAGGTAGCCGTCCCGCTGTTCGCGCGCCACGCTATCGGCGGTGCGACCCTGGTGGGGGAAAGGATCGAACTTCAGTCCGGTGTGTCCGGATTCGACAATGTCTCGAATTTCGCGAACCACAGCCTCCTTGCTGGTAAACCTGGCCTGGTTGGGATGGGTGTAGAGCGCGATTTCATCGCGTACCGGTCCGCCCAGCAGCTCGTAGATCGGCTTGCCGAGAACTTTGCCGCGAATGTCCCAGAGCGCTATGTCGATAGCGCTCACGCATTCGACCGCGGCGCCGCGGCTGCCCATATAGGTGAAGCTGCGGAAAATCTTGTGCCAGAGATGCTCGATGCGCGCCGGATCCTCGCCTGTGACGGCAACACCGATCTGCCGCAGGATCGTGCACAGGGCGCGGTTGGCGAGCCTTGTGGTGGTGGTGATTTCCCCCCAGCCACTCACCCCTTCGTCGGTCGTCACCTCGACGAACAGGAACTCTCCCCAATAGGAAGCATCGGACTTGATCAGCCACGGCCGAACGCTCGTGATTTTCATCTCTCAACTACCTCTGTCTGATGGCTGGACCAATGATGTTCTGGGCTGGAAACTCTATCCGGCCCGAGCGGCGTTGCGCGCACGCATCTGTTCGAGAACGTGCCGGCCGGAACCCTCGACATGGCGGGCAATGAGTTCGGCCGCCTCGTCGGCATTTCCCGCTTTGATATGCGCGATGAGCTCGCGGTGTTCACGCATGATGGCGGCCCGCCGCGCGAGCGTGAAATTGAAACGCCGGCTCACGGCTCGCAGCACTTCGCGATGCTTCCACCAAAGCTCGGCGGCATGGCGGTTGTAGTGGCGCTGGTACATTACCGTGTGGAAGGCGGTATCCAGTTCACTGTGCCGCAATGTGTCGGTGAAGTTGTTCTCTTCGATCAGAGCCTGGATGCGTTCGAGTTCGGCGATGTCCTCGCCGGTCGCCATGTTCACGAACCATCGCGTCAGGGCCGGCTCGATCAGGACTCCGATCTCGTAGATATCCCGGACGAAATCCTGGTCTATGGGTCGGACGCGGGCGCCACGGTTGGCGACAAAGGTGACGAAGCCCTCCCCTCGCAACAGCTGCAGCGCCTCGCGTACGGGGTTCGTCGAGGTGCCGTGACGCCGGGCGAGATCGGTAACCACAAGTCGTTCGTTGGCGGCGAGCCGTCCCTCGATGATGTCTTCCCGGATCAGTTCATAAAGCGAGGCGCCCTCGCTCGACGCCCCGATGGGATCAATCCCCACGGGTGGCTCTGCTTTGAAATCGCTTGTTTCGGCCAAAGCCGGCTCCCCCGATTAGTACATCACATGCTCGATATCATACACGGGTTTTGCAAACAATGTACGATCGGGTGCGTTGACAGGCAATCCACGATCTGAAAACGTACCAGATGATCGAAGGGATACATTAAGCAGAAGGACGCATCCCGCACGGTCGGACGAGCCCCTTGGCGCACAGCGGCATGGGAGAATCTGGGAGGATACTATGACGAGGATTACACTCGGCGGTGCCGTCCTGCGCGGCACTGTCGCCACTGCTTTGATGGCGTCGCTCATGTCGGGATCGGCGCTGGGTGCGCCGCCGGTCGATTTGAGCAAGTGGTCGCCGGAGTATGTGCGCTCCATCGCCGGCACACAGGATTTCGACACGGCCGCCGATTGCGGCAAGGTCACCCCGCTCGACTACAAGGGGCGACTGACGTTCTGGTATCAGGGCGTGTTCGAGGGCGACCCCGACCTGCTGCGTCAGTACTACAAGGATTTCTTCGAGACGTTCCGCAAGACCTATCCGAACATCCAGCTCGAGGATCAGGCCCTCACCTACAACGACCTTCTCGACAAATTCCGCACGGCGCTGCTCGGCAACGCCGCGCCGATGGCGGTCCGCCTGCAAATCCTGGGCGGAACCGAGTTCGCCTCGAAGGGTTATCTGCAGCCGCTCAAGCCGGAAGATGTGGGCTATCCCACAGAGGATTTCTGGCCCGGCGCCATGAAGGCGGTAACCTGGGATGGCGTGACCTACGGCATTCCCACCAACAATGAGACGATGGCGTTCATCTGGAACGCCGACATTTTCAAGCGTGCGGGCCTCGATCCGGACAAGGCTCCGGCTACCTGGGACGACGTCGTCAAATATTCCAAGCAGATCCATGACAAGCTCGGCATTGCCGGCTACGGCCTCGTGGCGCGAAAGAACGCCGGCAACACGCCGTACCGCTTCATGCCGCAGCTATGGGCCTATGGCGGCGGTGTCTTCGACGAAGCCTCCGCGAACCCGACCTATAAGGAGGTCGAGCTCAATAGCCCGCAGAGCAAGGCGGCGTTGCAAGCCTCCTACGACATGTATGTTCGCGACAAGTCGGTTCCGGTTTCGGCCCTCACCAACCAGCAGGCCGATAACCAGCCCCTGTTCGTCGCCGGCCAACTCGGCATGATGGTCTCGCACCCGTCGGACTATAACGTCATGCTCGACCTGCAGAAGAAGGCAACGGGCGCCGACAAGGACAAGGCGCAGACTGTCATCGATAACATGCGCTATGGCCTGATTCCGACCGGCCCCGACGGCAAGCGGGCCGTCGTGTTTGGTGGCTCGAACATTCACATCCTGAAGCCCGAATATGTCGAGGGCGGCAAGGTGGACGAGCCGGCCGCAAAGGCCATCATCTGCATGTGGACGAGCCCTGAATGGTCGTTGAAGATGGCGTATGCCGGCTCGAACCCGGGCAACCTCAACGGCTTCAAGACCAAATGGATGAAGGAACGTCTGGACAACATCAAGTTCCTCGATGTCACCACCTCGATGTTGCCATACGGCATTCCGTTCCCGGCGCTGCCGCAATCGCCCGAGATCATGAATATCATCGTCCCGGACATGCTGCAGAACGCCCTGACCGGAGCGATGACCGTCGACCAGGCAGCGGACGACGCGGCCGAGAAGGTGAAGAACCTGATGGACGGACTCTAGTCCGGGCCTGACCTGCGATCCGACCGGCTGTGCCGATAGTGCGTGCAGCCGGTTTGCTCCGAACAACAAGGGCACGCCATCGTGACGATCGTGACCGGCAAGGCCGAGGCTCGCCGAAGATTGCAACCCGGTAGCTCCGGCGTGCTGCGGAACATCTGGGAGCATCGCGCCGACTACGCTTACGTGCTTCCAGCGATCGCCGTGATGCTCATCGTCATCGCCTATCCGATCTACTACACGGTCGAGCTGTCGTTCTTTAAGACGCCGCCTGGCCTGCAGCTCCGCGACAAGACCTTCATCGGATTGGACAACTACACGGCCATCCTCACCAGTCAGGTGTTCTGGAAAGTCACCTTGAACACCCTGATCTGGACGATCGCATCTACCTTCGTTGCCTTTGCCTTGGGATTTGCCGCCGCGCTGGCCCTCCACCGCGAGTTTATCGGCCGGGGTGTCCTGCGCGCTATCCTGATCATTCCTTGGGTCATCAGCGCGGTTGCCGCCTCCTATATCTGGAAGTGGATCTACCATTCGGACTTCGGCATCATCGGCGCGGTGCTGGTCGGCCTCGGATTGGCTGACCGGCCGCCCAACTTCATCGACAACGTCAGCACGGTGCTGCCCTCCTTGATCGTCGTCAATATCTGGCGCGAGTTTCCGTTTGCCATGATCATGATGATGGCCGGTTTGCAGACGGTCCCCGACCAGTTGCTGCGCGCCGCGGAAGTCGACGGGGCCAATGCATGGCAGCGTTTCTGGCACGTCACCTTCCCGCATCTGCGCAACGTCTCGACGGTGACAATTCTGCTGCTCGCGGTGGCCAATTTCAATTCCTTCATCATCCCGTGGATCATGACCGGTGGCGGGCCGTCGAACGCTTCGCACATCTGGATCACCCACATTTATGAGCTCGCCTTCGGCCGGCAGCGATGGGGCGTCGCATCGGCCTATTCGGTGCTCCTGTTCCTCATGCTGATGGTGCTGGGCTACTTCTACGTTCGTGCGCTGGCCGGCAACGAGCGCAAGGAGGGCGGCGCATGAGCACGATCGTCGAGACAGTCCCTCAACGTCCGGCCCGGCGCCGCATGCGCATCGACGGATGGCGTTGGGCCGGGCGCATCTTCCTCGTGTTCATGCTGCTTTACACCGCGTTGCCGATGATCTGGATGCTGATCACCTCGATCAAGTCCGGCTTCGCGGCGATGCAGTTCCCGCCGCAATGGTGGCCGGAAGAGCCTACCCTGGCCAGCTACCAAAAGCTGCTCGATCCGCAAAACAGCGTCGGTCAGGACTTCCTGCGTTTTTTCTGGAACAGCCTCTACGTGTCGACGGTCACCACAATCCTTTCGGTGATCGTGGCCGTTCCTGCGGCCTACGCCTTTTCGCGCTTTCGTTTCCCCGGTCGAAACTTCCTGTTCTTCACCGTGCTTTTGCGCAACATGTTCCCCGCGGTGATCTTTCTCGTGCCGCTCTTCATCCTGATGCGCGCGATCGGGCTGGTGAACACGCATGGCTCGCTCATTCTCACCTATCTCACCTTCGGCCTGCCGCTGGCGATCTGGCTGCTCAAGGGCTTTTACGACAACATTCCGGTGCAGCTCGAGCAGGCGGCGCGGATCGATGGGGCGACCCGGTTCCAGGCCTTCATCCTGATCGTGATGCCTCTCTCGACGCCCGGAATCATCGCCACAGCGATCTATTCCTTCATTGGCGCCTGGAACGAGTACATCTATGCCTACACCTTCCTTTCCAAGAACGAGCAGTTGACCCTGCCGGTCGGCATACAGCGTTTCTTCTCGGAGAATACGACGGACTTTCCGGGCCTGATGGCGGCCAGCTTCATGATGAGCGTGCCCGTCGTGGTGCTGTTCCTCCTCCTGCAACGATACTTCGTACGCGCCCTTACAGAAGGCGCGGTCAAACACTAGAGCCGGATGATGTCAGGTCTGTTCGACCTGAAATCTGAATCCGCCTCTAAATCAAAGAGATAGAGCATGATGTCGTCCGAAAACCGCTTCACACTTTTCGGCATCATGCCGTAGGGAGTTGCCGATGGCCCACGTGGTCCTGAGAGATCTCGTCAAGACCTATGGCGGCTTCAAAGCTGTCAACGACGTTTCGCTGACGGTCAATGACGGCGAGTTCGTTGCGCTCGTCGGCCCTTCGGGCTGCGGCAAGACAACCACGCTCAATCTTGTCGCGGGATTGATCCCGGTCACATCGGGCGACATCGTCATCGGCGACCGCGTGGTCAACGACCTCGACCCCAAGGACCGGGACATCGCGATGGTGTTCCAGAACTACGCGCTCTACCCGCAGAAATCGGTCTACAAGAACCTGGCGTTCCCGCTGCAGATGCGCAAGCTGCCCAGGGACGAGATCGACAGGAAGGTCAAGGAAGCGGCGCGCGTGCTCGACATGACGCACCTGCTCGAGCGCAAGCCGCGCGAACTTTCAGGCGGGCAGCAGCAACGTGTCGCCTTGGGGCGCGCCCTCGTCCGCGACCCTGCCGTTTTCCTCATGGACGAGCCGCTCTCCAACCTCGACGCCAAACTGCGGGTCCAGATGCGCTCGGAGATCAAGCGCTTCCACCAGGACCTTAAGGCGACCATCATCTATGTCACGCACGACCAGCTCGAAGCCGTGACCATGGCCGACAAGATGGCGGTGATGAACGGCGGCTACCTGTTGCAATACGATTCTCCGGCGCAGGTCTTTGCCCATCCGGTGAACATGTTCGTCGCCAGCTTCATCGGCAGCCCGGCGATGAGCCTTGTTCCACTGGAGGCATCGACAGCAAACGGCAACACTGCGTTGACCGGCGCGGAGGGCTGGAGCCTTGAGCTCTCGCCGCTCAACGCCCGGAAGGTTGCGAAGGCAACGTCGAGGAAAGTCGTGCTCGGCGCACGTCACTCGACCATCAGGCTCCACAAGAGCGCGGCGCCAGGCAGCGTCCCGGCCAGGGCCTATACAGTGGAGCCGACCGGAGACGTCACCTTCGTGCAGGCGTTGCTGTCAGGCGCCATCGTCAACATCAGCGTGTCCCCCAACATCGCCGTCGCGCCTGACGAGCAGATCTGGCTCGAGTTCGACCAGGAGCGGCTGCATCTGTTCGATGGCGAAACTGAACTGGCCCTCAAGGCCGGCTGAGACAAGACGGGGTTCATTGGGAACGTTGGGGATGACTGAAAAGCTTAAGATCACCGCGATCAAGCCCTATCCTGTATGGGTTGGAACGCGCAATCAGATGCTCGTCAAGATCGAGACCGACCTAGGCGTCTTCGGCTGGGGCGAGAGCGGCTTGAGCGGGCGCGAAAAGGCCGTTGCCGGCGCGGTCGAGCATTATCGCGAATTTCTCATCGGCCGCGATCCTATGCAGATCGGGCGGATCTGGCAGGAGGCATATCGCAGCCAGTACTTCGAAGGCGGGCGCGTTCTGCAGGCGGCGATCTCCGCCATCGACATCGCCCTGCACGACATCAAGGGCAAGGCGCTGGGGGTGCCTGTCTACGAACTGCTGGGCGGCAAGCAGCGCGACCGCATCCCCACCTTCGCCTCGACCGGAGACGAGGCCGAGGGCGACGTCGCCATCGAACGAGCCCGGGAGCTGCGCGCACGGGGGTGGCAGGCGATCCGCTTCTTCCCCGCAGGGCAAAGCAGCAGGGACATCTTCGAACCCCGCGAGTCGATCGGCGCTACCGCGAGCATGCTGAACAAGGCGCGCGAGGCGCTTGGCGACGACGTCGTTCTCGGCATCGACTATCATCATCGGCTGTCGGTGGCAGAGGCGGCGAGCTTCTGCAACAAACTCGGCCGCGGCGTGCTGGATTTCCTCGAGGAGCCGATACGAGACGAGACACCTGAAGCCTACGAATCCCTGCGCAGGATGACCGACATTCCCTTTGCCATCGGCGAGGAATTTGCCAGCAAGTGGCAGTTCCTGCCCTACATCGAGCGCGGCATCCATCAGTTCAACCGTCTCGATGTCTGCAATGTCGGCGGGCTCACCGAGGCGATGAAAGTCGCCGGCTGGAGCGAGGCGCACTATGTCGACCTGATGCCGCACAATCCGCTTGGTCCGGTGTGCACGGCCGCGACCCTGCATCTCGCCGCCGCCGTACCCAACTTCGCGTGGCTCGAGACCAGGGAACCCGAGACGAAGCTGGGCTTCGACAATTCCGACTTCTTCCCCGTGCAGCCACGGCTCGACGGTCCCGACTATCCGGTCAGCGACCTGCCGGGCCTCGGCGTCGAGGTCAACGAAGCGGCGGTCCAGGCGGAGGCTTTTCGTTTCTGGGAAGCGCCTCACCTGAAGCGCCGCGACGGGTCTGTTACGAACTGGTAGTTCCATCTCAACCGGAGTCCACAATGACGCATATCCCTGACATCACGCGACCGCCCAAAGACCTCATTGACGCCCTGAGGGAAATCGGCGCCGCGACGGTTGCCGGCACGCTAGGCCACATGGGTTTCCGCAATCCGCACATGGTCGGTCCGGTGGCGCAGAACCATGGGAAGTCGATCGTCGGGCCGGCGCTGACGCTGCAGTTCCTGCCGCAGCGGCCGGACCTCTTCAGCGAGGGAGAATACGCCGACCCGGAAACGCAACTGCACCGGCACGTGCTCTATCACGCGCAGGAAGGCGATGTGGTGGTCGTCGACGCGCGCGGCGACATGAGCTCGGGCGTCTTCGGCGATATGATGTCGACATATTTCAAGGGCAGAGGCGGCGTGGGCATCGTCATCGACGGATGTATGCGCGACCGACCGAATGTCGAAAAGCTCGATCTGCCTTTATGGCTGCGCGGCTGGACGCCCAACTACCATGTGCAAACCAGCATCTATCCGAACGCCGTCAACGTTCCGATCGCCTGCGGCGGTGTCACAGTGATCCCTGGCGACATTATCATCGCAGACGACGACGGGGTGGTAGTGCTTCCCGTCGCAATGGCCGCAAAGGTGATCGAAGAATCCCGGAAGCATCACGATTGGGAAGAGTTCTCGCGAGAGAAGCTGATGCAGGGCGCACCGCTGCAGCGCTACTATCCGCTGCATGACGATGCCCGCGGCGAATATGAGGAGTGGCGCAAGGCCAACCGCCCGGCGGATTGAGATGCAACCACGCGGCACCCAATCACAGCGCCTTGGTGCTACATAAACCAGTCGCCCAGCGCGTGGGCATGATAACGCGCAGGCTATCCCCCCGAATGCTGCCGGCGAAGTTCCTGTTCAAGCTGAGCGCTTTCGGCTGGCGAGGCGGCAGACCCGACACGAGAGTCGAAGGACAACACTCGCGTCGCGTCGGTGTCGACCTCACACCGGAAGCTCACATGGTACCATCCGATCGTTGCGCGAAAGGCCGCATCCGGATCTATAACAATATTGCCCGACTTCAGCGGTCTCATTGGTAGCCACTCGGGAGAAAACTCGGCGCCCTTCAGCTCCTCGGCCAACACGTTGGCGCAAAGTGTGGCAACGCGCTCACCGCGAGACATGCCGTCGGTCGCGGTGGTGCCGAATGCATTGCCGGTAGCGCCGTGCGAGAAGAGCTCGCGGACGCCCGGAAGGCCCGAGTAAGCCCCGGCTGAGGCCACCTCCGTGGAGCTAGGCTTCCTGGCGCCTCCGCCTCCAGGCTTCGAGACCTTTGCAGGGCTGCGCTTCGGCGCGTTTTCGGGCCTGGCCTTCGGCGCCTGGGCCGATGCAGGAAGCTCGATCTCACCATCATCGCCGGGGGTGGCCAACGGCGTCGCGGCTGCCTGCTTGTCAGCATCTTGCGGCTCTTGTTTGTCTGCTCCCTGCTCGCTCGCGTCCTCGGTTGCCTGCTTCTCCTGGGTCGGCTCGGAGGCTGCGGTTGCCGGCTTCTCCTCGGTCTTGGTCGTACCCGCCGGCTCCCCGGAGTCTGGCGACGTGGCGGGTTTGCTCTCGACGTCCTTCGGCTCACCTGGCGGCTTCGTATCCTTGTCCTTGACCGGTGTCGGCGAATTATCCTGCGCGCTGGCTCCATCCAGGGATTTCCTGGGGCCGGTATCCTTGTCGCCGAACTGGAATACAGGTTTCAGCACCTCGAGCGCCGGCGGCTTTTCCGCTACAGGCTTTTCTACTTTCGGTTCCGGTTGCTTTTGCGCTTCAGGCTTTGGAGGCGGCGGGGGCTCAGGCTTCGGCGGTTCGGGTGGCGGGACGAGTGCGACATTGACCGGTTCCTCCTCCTGCGGCTGCTGGGCAGGAACGGGCAGGCCATAGACCAGGAACGCGGTGATGAGCGCATGCAGGACCAGCGATGCGGGCAAGGCCCACAGCAAGGTCCGACGCCGCTCGGATTTCTCGGTCTTCATCCCTCACGATGTGGAGCGAAACTGCGGCGGCATCAAGCGTGGCAACCGTATTGGCGCATTCAGCCGCAGCTCAGCAGTGAGGAGACGACGCCTGATTGCTTCTCGCCGCCGGCTCCATTCTCTGCATGCCCGCCACCAATCTCAGCGACGCAGGCTGGCGTCGCGGGCACGCTCGCGGAGCTCTTCGCGAGAAAGGCCCGCATCCGCCAATATGCTGTCTGGAAGCCGCCTCAAGTTCGCAAGCGTCTGGCGATAGGCAAGCCAGCGGGCGAAACGGTGTCGAAGTTCATGCAACATGATCGTCTCCTTGGCGAGCGGGATACCCACGCTCTTGGTCGAAAACGCAAAGCAATCGCGCAAAGCGTATGCACGATCGAACGGATTGGGCTGACTTCCTGGCCACCGAGGCGTGCCTGTCATTTTCCTGCCAGGGCAGGATTATCCAACGCCTCCAATGGCTGCATACTTGCGCATGATGTCCGCTTCGCGCTACAGCCACGGTCGCAAGGAGTTTTTCATTTCTGCAAAATGGATATTGGCTGGGACGATCTGAGGTTGTTTCTCGACGTTGCGCGGCTGGGTGGCCTGAGCGCGGCGACGGCAACCACGCGCCTCAGCGCAGCCACACTCGGACGACGCGTCACCGCGCTCGAAAAGCAGATCGGCGAAGCGCTGTTCGTACGTCAGCAGACCGGCTACCGACTAACCCCGGTCGGTGAAGAACTGCTGCGGCGCGCCGAAGACGTCGAAGCAGCAATGCAGTCGCTAACCCGCTGGCGCGAGGGAAACCTGCCCGACCGCATTGTCCGCGTCTCGGCCGGGCCATGGACCTCGGCCTTCGTTTCGGCCCATATCGGCGAAATCTGGACCGTCGATGACGGCATCAGGGTGGAACTCGTCACCACCACCGACCGGGTCGACATCGGTCGCCGCGCCGCCGATATCGGCATCCGCAGCGAGCGCCCGACCGAACAGTGGCTGGCCGGCCGTCAGAGCGGCAAGGTCGCGTATGCCATCTATTCCGGACGCCACCTGATCAACGGCATCGCCGCCGGGTTGTTCGTCGGCGTCACCGGCGAAGGGGCAAACATTGCCTCGGCGCGCTGGCTGCAAGCCCATCACGGCGACCGCATCGCCGTGCGCGGCAACAACACCCATTCAGTGCGCGAATTGGTGGCCGCAGGCGCCGGCCTTTCGATCTTTCCGTGCTTCGTCGGTGACAGCGATCCGCGGCTGGTTCGCGTCGCTCAGCCTATCCCCGAACTCGAAACCGACCAGTGGATCGTCACCCATCATGAGGAACGCCACTCCCCGCCAGTACGAAAGATTGCCGACCGGATTGCCGCTCTGATGCGGGCCCATCAGCCGTTGTTTCGCGGCAAGATGCCGATCCGCTAAGCGTCAGGCGTCGATCGGCCGCCAGATTCTCAAGGTTCTCGCGCTTGAGGCGGGCGCGTGAAGCTTGAAGGGGTTGGATCCCGGATTGTGGATTTTCGCTGGCCAGAAGCCGAGCGAATTCCGGAACATTGGACTAGACCCATTCAAAAGGTCGGCTCATTCAGGCGTATATGATACAAGTCCCACATCTTGTCTTGCCGCAAAGTTCACCCTCTGATTCCCTGTGCCAAGGCGATAGAACCTGATTCTTGCACCTGGCGTGTTCAAGCGGCGCCTTCCGGGACCTTTTGTCGATCAATTCCAAGGAGACAAGACGATGAGCACCGCGGCAAGGCCCGTCATCTCGGAAATGCGGCCGAAGATAACCGTCATTGGTGTGGGCGGTGGCGGCGGCAACGCGGTCAACAACATGATTGCCGAAAATCTGCAGGGTGCGGAGTTCATCGTCGCCAATACCGATGCCCAGGCACTGACCATGTCGAAAGCATCGCGGCTGATCCAGCTGGGCGCCCATGTCACGGAAGGCTTGGGCGCCGGGTCCCTGCCCGCGGTCGGCCGCGCGGCAGCCGAGGAATCGATCGACGAGATCAGGGACCACCTTGCGGGAACCCATATGTGCTTCGTGACCGCCGGCATGGGAGGCGGAACTGGAACCGGTGCCGCGCCCGTCATAGCGAACGCTGCACGGGCAGCCGGCATCCTGACCGTGGCCGTCGTCACCAAGCCGTTCACCTTCGAAGGGAAGCGCCGCATGCAAGCCGCCGAAGAGGGCATCGAGCAGCTTCGCGAATGCGCCGATACCGTGATCGTTATTCCGAACCAGAACCTCTTCAGGATCGCCGACGCAAAGACGACTTTCGCGGACGCCTTCGCCATGGCTGATCGCGTCCTTTATTCCGGCGTCGGCTGCATAACCGATCTCATCGTCAAGGAGGGGCTGATCAATCTCGACTTCGCCGACGTGAAGTCGGTGATGCGCGACATGGGCCGCGCAATGATGGGTACCGGGGAAGCCACGGGCGAGGACCGCGCCAGGAAGGCCGCCGAAGCGGCGATAGCAAACCCGCTTCTCGACGAAGCCTCGATGATCGGCGCCAAGGGCGTCCTGGTCTCGATCTCGGGCGGCATGGACATGACGCTGTTCGAAGTCGATGAGGCCGCTACCCGCATCCGCGAGGAGGTCGACGCCGACGCCGACATCATCGTCGGCGCCATATTCGACCGGGCACTCGCCGGAAAATTCAGGGTCTCAGTCGTGGCGACAGGATTGCGGCAGGGCCTGGCGATACCGCAGTAGGCAGGATCCGGGCTGCTGATTTATGACTCTGGTGGACGTGGTCATGGGCTTCGCCACCGAAAAGTCGGCCCGCAAGCCGCACCATTGAACTTGCCGGTGAATTCGCGTTGCCGGCCTAGACACCGAATTGTTTCGAGGCAGCTGCCACGAATGCGCGAACTCGCGTCAGCGCCGCCGCGGAACCGCTCCAACTGCAACCGCGCCGCGAATGCGCTTCGACCCGGATCCCCAACAGGAGGCCATACAGATTGACCACGGCAGACATTTCGCCTGTGATATGGCCAGCATCTGCTGACCACATGATCGGCCCTTTCTGATCGGTGATGCGGGCTCGCTGGATATGGCACAATAAACCGGCATGGGTCAGGCGTCGGGAGCATCCAGTGGCGGCCAGCCTCGCAAGCACTATATCGAAGAAAAACTCAGGTCGACCCGACAGGAGCATACTCCATGGCTGACACGCCGATACCCGATGCTTCGTTTCTCGCGGCCCTGACGACAGAGCATTTCGTGCAGCAGACAGCGATCAGCACGTCCATAAGTGAAATGGCGTCGCGAACGACCATCTACATTATGTCTCTGTCGAGCGCTCTGGTGGCAACGGGCTTTGTTACGCAGTCCTCCGAGTTCTTCCTGCCGTTTGTCGCGGTTGTGCTGCCATCGGTCTTTTTACTGGGTGCCTTTACCGTCTTGAGGTTGGTCGACATCGCCGCTGAGAACATGCAGGCCCATATCGGCATTGCCCGGATCAGAGCCTACTATCGAACTTTGGGCGACGAGGCTGCCTTCCAGTTTTCCAAGGAATTCGGTCGCTGGCCCGAAAATGACGCCGAACCTTCTCTTCGTACTGGGCCTCTCCTGGCGTACCTGACCACCGCAGCGACTATGATCGCATTCATAAATGCCATCGTCGCTGCGGCCGGCGTTACTCTGCTTGCGTTTCGTGTCGGTGCAGAACTATTGCTCGCGCTGTGTCTTGGTGCCGGAACAGCAATCGGCTTGATGACGATTTTCTATTTATACCAGCGCCTTCGGACGAAAGGCATGGTCCGCATTGCCAAACCCTATGGTTCTGAAAAGAGCGTGCTTTGAGCGGGTAATGAATGTGGTGTTTGTCTGAACGCCACCGGCATGGCAATTCCGATCTTATTGACGACCAATGCTCCACGCCCCTCGCAGGCTGTTCGCAATGGCGAGCCCTTTCGGGATCGAGACATTTCCGCAAACTTTTTTGCCCGGCATGCGTTGTTCCTTCTCCGAGCACAGGAGAAAGCCATGCAGACTAAGTCGCAGACTTCAGCCGAAGCCGCCAAGCAACGCCATATCCAGCGTGGTATCGACGCCAAAGACGAGACGAAGAGCAATGGCAAAATGCAACAAGCGATGCAAGCCGGCGCCCGCAAATATCCCGAGCCACCTTTTCCCGAGCAGCATCAACCCAAACCGGGGCATGAATGGGCGATCGAGCCCGCTCCGCTCTACGATGCGCCTTACTACCTCGGATCGAAAAAACTCGACGACAAGGTAGCGCTTATCACGGGTGGTGATTCCGGCATCGGCCGTTCGGTGGCAGTCTTGTTCGCCCGCGAGGGCGCCGACATTGCGATCGTATACTTGAGTGAAGACAGAGACGCCGAAGCGACCAAAAACGCCGTCGAAAAGGAAGGCCGGCGTTGCATACTGATAAAAGCCGATGTCAGTGAACGCGAGCATTGCCGCAACGCCGTGGCGCTGACGGTCGAAAAATTCGGCAGGATCGACGTGCTGGTCAACAACGCCGCTTTCCAAATCCATTCCAGTGACTTCAACGACCTGACCGAGGAACATTTCGACACGACGCTGAAGACCAATCTTTACGGCTATTTTCATATGGCGCAGGAGAGCGTGCCGCACATGGAGCCGGGCTCCGCGATCATCAATACCGGTTCGGTGACCGGCATCGACGGTTCCAAGCAACTGGTTGACTATTCGATGACCAAGGGCGGCATTCATGCCTTCACGCGAGCGCTTTCGGGCAATCTGATCGGCAAGGGCATCCGGGTAAACGCGGTCGCGCCAGGTCCGGTGTGGACGCCGCTCAACCCTTCGGACAAGGAAGCCGACGACGTCTCGAAATTCGGCGCGGATACGCCGATGAAACGGCCAGCGCAACCGGAAGAACTTGCCCCGGCTTACGTGTTCCTCGCCTCGTCGCATTGCTCGAGTTACATCACGGGAGAGATCCTGCCGGTGGTCGGTGGCTACTGAGGTCGCGGAACGTATTTCATTGCATTGGGCTACCGAGTAGACGGCACGCGACGACGTCGTCTCCAGGGAGACGCTTGCCGCGCTCGATCGCTTCAAGAAACGCGTGATCGGTGCCGTGCGCCGCCGCTACACGGCACCCGCCACGGCTCCGGAGCAATAGCGCTCCGTGTTGGCCGAAATCCTCGCTCGCGTTTTCAATTTTCTGAATTTCCGCTTGGAACTCTCCCGCCGGCATACCGTTCAAACATCATTGGAGAACGACCATGCCACGAGGCGACAAATCGAAATACAGCGACAAACAGGAACGCAAAGCCGACCACATTGCCGCAGGCTATGAGAAGCGCGGTGTTTCCGAGAAGGAATCCGAGCGCCGGGCATGGGCGACCGTCAACAAGGACGATGGCGGCGGCAAGAAAGAAGGCGGCTCGGGTCGTGGTAAACACACCGGACACCCCGCGGCCCACAAGGGTGGGAAAAGCGGCGGCAAGGCATCGGCTTCACGGTCAGCCGCAAGCCGATCGGAATCGGCAAAGAAGGCAGCGGCAACACGCAAGCGGAATGCCGAGCACCATGCCCATTAACTGCCCCGCAACAGGTTCGGAACGCCATGAAACCCAAGCTCGTCAATCAGGTCAGCGGGCAAAGAATTTTCGTCGTGGTGCTCGACCTCGGCGACGAAGGCTTCGCCGCGCTGACCGCCTTCGCAACCGACAAGAACATCGCCGACAAGAACATCGGCAGTGCCTCTTTGACTGCGATCGGAGCGTTCGGCGCCGCCTTGATCGATGTTAATGCGTGAGATTGGCAAGCGCCTACCCGGCTCCTTGGCCATCAAGGGCGGATGTCTCTGTGGCAGGATCCGATTCAGCGCCGGGATCGAACCGAGGGCTCACTACTGCCACTGCGATATGTGCAGACGAGCGACCGGCAGCGCGTTTGCAGTTCTTGCCTGGATGCCCTGCCAAAGCCTGACCTGGAATTCCGGAACGCCAACATATCGAAGGTCTTCGCCGATCGCACAAAGAGGCTTCTGCCCAGAATGCGGGTCGCCGCTCAGCCTTTGCTACGACGCGTCGCCAACCGAGATCGCGCTGCACGTCGGTACCTTCGATGATCCGGCTCACCTGGTGCCTCGGTACAACTACGGTTCAGCGCAGCGCCTTGGTTGGGTGTGCTGCGGAATAGACCTACCGGACCGCGACACCGAGGAGCGCTGGTAGCGCCGCCTGTTGCGAATGACCTAGATTGCCGATCAGGAATGCGGCCCTTGTCGCCGTGCCCCGAAAGTGCGGTCTCGATCTGCCCGGCCTGCCGACGTGGCCAGACCGTCGACAAGCCCTAAGCGCTAGCCGGTTTTGATCCTTTGGGGGGCCGCATTCTCTATCGCGAGGAAAATCGCTTCGAACAGATCCTCGTCGCGGAAGGGCTTGCCGAGCAAGGGCACGTCGGCCGGCCGATCGGCAATCTCCCGGGCATCGGCATAGCCCGTGATCATGACCGCTGGCCAGTCCGAGCGCAAATTGCGCGCGAAGCGGATCACGTCGACGCCGGATACGAGTGGCATGGCGAAGTCGGTGATAATGACGTCGAACTGGTTGGGAGTGCGCTCCATCATGGCCAGCGCCTCCGCCCCTCCTCCCGCGCAGGTCACCTCGAAACCACGTTGGCGAAGGGACTCGGCGGTCAATTGCCGCAAAACATGGCTGTCGTCGATCAGGAGGATTGATGGGTGCTCCATCCCGGCATCGGCGAACGCTCGTTCAATGTCGGGTTCCACCACAGGATCGACCGGCTGTTCGGTCGATCGTGGCAGCCAGAGTTGCATGGTAGTTCCGCGGTTGACGACGCTTTCTATGCGAAGTGTCCCACCTGACTGCTTCATGAAGCCGTAGACCGTGCTGAGGCCGAGGCCCGTTCCCTTACCGACCGGCTTGGTGGTGAAGAACGGTTCGACGACCTTGGCGACAAGATCGGGAGGTATGCCGGATCCGGTGTCCTTGACGGCGATCATGACATAGTCGCCCGGCGGAATATCCTCTGTTGGCGTCCCGATCGATCGATTCTGCGCATGCACGGTTATTGTCCCGCCAGAGGGCATGGCGTCACGCGCGTTGAAAACCAGATTCATCAAGGCCAATTCAAGTTGGCCTGCATCGACATGCACCGGCCAGATCGTGTCATCGATCTGCCAGTCGAAACGGATCAACCCCCCCAGCACGGGCGCCACCAATCCGTTCATCGTGTCGCCCAGCGCAGCAAGGCGCACCGCTTCCGGCTTCAGGGTCTGGCGCCGCGAGAATGCCAGCATTCGCGCGACAAGGTCAGCGCCTTGTCTTGCAGAACGCCGCGTCAGGTCGAGTACCTGTTGCGCCTGATCATCCAACGTAGCCCGGCGTTCAAGCAGCCCTAACCCACTGAGAATTGCGGCGAGCAGGTTGTTGAAATCATGCGCCAGGCCGCCGGTTAGCTTGCCGATAGCGTCGATGCGCTGGGATTGAAGCAGCTGATCCTCAAGACCGCGCCGCTCGGTGATGTCAAGCAATGTGCCGATGATTTCCGGTTCACGGCCATCTGAGCCGTCCGACATCACGCCCTGGTCGAGAAAGATGCGATACTCGCCATTGGCGCAATGCCAGCGGAACTCGCACGTATAGGAGCCGGTGGTTTTGGCCGCCAGCAGCGCTTGCTTCAATCGCGGCAGGTCGTCGGGATGAACGCGGCTGAGACCGAACTCCGGATCCGATGTCAGGTATTCAGGCGCAAAGCCGGTCAAGCGCTCGACGCCCTCGGTAACAAAGCGCGCCGCGAAGGGCGGCTCGGCTGCCCGAGCATGAAAGCAGACCGGCAACGAATTCAGGATGGCATCCTGCCGTTGCTCGGCGCTGCGCAGCGCGCGTTCGGCCTGAAGCTTGTCCTTGTGCGCCTGCAACGCCTGCGCCAATAGTCCCTGCTCGACCTCCGCCTTGCGCTGGATCTCGAGCGTCTTCTCGTGGAGTTCGACGAAAACCGCGACTTTCGAACGCAGCATGATCGGATCAAATGGCTTGAACACATAGTCGACCGCGCCGGCATCATAGCCGCGCAGCATATGCGCATCCTCCTTGTTGATGGCGGTCAAGAAGATGATTGGGGTGCGCTTGGATTGCTCGCGCTGGCGGATAAGTGCGGCCGTTTCATACCCGTCCAACCCTGGCATGAGGACATCCAGGAGAATGACGGCGAACTCCTCTTTCAGCAGAAAGCGCAGAGCCTCTTCGCCCGATTGGGCGCAGATGACCTCTCCGATAGTCGCGAGCACTTCGCTGATCGCCAGCAGATTGCGCTCATCGTCGTCCACCGCCAGGATGCGGGCTCTTGCCGGCCCTTCGGCAAGAGCTGCCACCTCAAGTTTCCTTACCCTGTTTCTTGCCAGCTTTTGCATCGAACGGCCGTCAGTTCGCTGCCAGGAGAAGTTTTTCCGGGCTCTCGACACGGGATCGGGCACGCCCGATCCAGACACGAAGCAGCGCCAGCAGGAGATCCAGGTCGACGGGTTTGGCGATGTAGTCGGAAGCCCCGGCATCCAGACATTTTTGCCGATCCCCCTTCATCGCCTTTGCGGTGACGGAAATCAGCGGGATATGAGCAATCGCCGGTGTGCCGCGAATCCGCCGCATCGTCTCGTAGCCGTCCATCTCCGGCATCATGATATCGATCAATGCCACGTCGACATCGGGCGCCTGTTCAAGAAGCGCGATGCCATCACGGCCCCGCTCGGCATGCAGAACCTGTATGTCATAGGTCTCCAGAACACTGGTGAGCGAATAGATATTGCGAATGTCGTCGTCGACGATGAGAACTTTCGCCCCGGCGAGATCGGACTTGCCGTTGTGTTCAGTTCCTGCCCAGGCCTCTTGGCGACCTTCTCCCGGCAGCGTTGCCGAAATATGCAGCGCCAATTGAGCGAAGTTCTCCGCCCGCGGTGCTTCCGCCAAGGCCGGGTTCAACGCCAGTACCTGTTCAAGCGCGTCCGGGTGAGGCGTAAAGAACAGCAGCTGCGGCAAGGCTTCGCCGAAGTGGCCGGTGATCTCGTCCAGCGCCTTTGCGTTGTCCTTGGCGGAGCGTCCAAAGCCGAGCACGACGGCATCATAGGAGGCGAGGCCAACGTCTTCTGCATTTGCCGCAACTCGACCGATCGCGGTGACCGACGTTACGCCGTCGCGGATTGCCTCGACCAGCGCCAGACGCCGCTCCGGGTCAGGGTCCACGACCAGAACGCGGCGCTGAACGCGGAGCTTCTTCGAGTGGATATCCTGAAACACCTTCATCAGCTCGTCCGAGGAAACGGGCTTGGTGGAAATGCTGGACGCCCCCTTGCGTGCGAGACTGTCGATGTCTTCGGCACCCGAGATGACATGGATGGGAATTCCCCTCGTCTTCTGGTCATGCCGCAGCAGATCGAAAAGCACCCAGCCATCGATATCCGAAAGCCCGAGATCAAGCGTGATTGCGTCGGGAACGAGCTTGCGGGCCAATGCCAGCGTGCCGGAACCTGCATTCGACAGAACGCCTTTCAGCCCGGCCGACCGGGCGAGGCCGAGCAGCAACCCGCCAAAGGTCGGGTCGTCCTCGACGATCAACACGATCCGATCGGTGGGTAGGATTGAATCGCGGTCGTCGATCAGCTCTGCCGAGGCCGGACTGCTGAGCAGAGCTGTCGCAGCAACCGCCTCCGCCGCCGGAGCCAGGGTCGACTGTACTGTCGTCACGCGGGGGCCGTCGAACGGGATGATGAGGGTAAATGTCGACCCCTTGCCCGGCGTGCTTTCGACCCGCAATTCGCCGCCAAGCAAGCGAGCGATCTCGCGGCTGATCGAGAGCCCAAGGCCGGTGCCGCCATACTTGCGGCTGGTGGTGCCGTCGGCCTGCTGGAAGGCCTCGAAAATCAGCTTCTGTTTGTCTTCTGGAATGCCAATGCCGGTGTCGGTGACGGCGATCGCGAGAGCCTTCACCGGCTGCGTCGCGCCATTGCGGCGGCCGGCCTTTTCAACCCGGAAGTTCAGGCTGACCTCGCCTTCCGAGGTGAATTTGAATGCGTTGGAAAGCAGGTTGAGGACAATCTGCTGCAAGCGTTTCTCATCTGTGCGGACCGTGTCGGGAAGCGCCGGATCGACCTTGATGGTGAAGCCAAGTCCCTTGTCGGCTGCCAGCTGACGAAAAGTTCGTTCCATGTGCTGGCGAAGATGCGTCACCGGCATATCGTTGATGTCGATGGAAACAGTGCCCGACTCGATCTTCGACAGATCGAGGATATCGTTGATGAGGCTGAGAAGATCGGTTCCTGCCGAATTGATGGTGCGGGCGAACTCTACCTGTTTTTCGTTGAGGTTGCCGTGCTGGTTGGTCGCCAGCAGGTTTGACAAAATGAGCAGCGAATTGAGCGGCGTGCGCAGTTCGTGGCTCATATTGGCCAGGAACTCGGACTTGTATTTCGACGTGAGTGCCAGTTGCTCGGCTTTCTCCTCCAGCGCGCGTCGCGCCATCTCGATTTCGAGATTCTTGTTTTCGACCTGCTTCTTTTCGTTCTCGAGCAGCTGCGCCTTTTCCTGCAGCTCCTCGTTCGTCGCATGCAGCTCTTCCTGCTTTTTTGTCAGCTCGGTTTGACGCGCTTGCAATTCCGACGTCAGCAGTTGCGACTGCTTGAGCAGGCCCTCCGTGCGCATCGTCGCAGCGATGGTGTTGAGAACGATGCCGACGGATTCCATGAGCTGGTTGAGGAACGACTGGTGTGTGTCACGAAACTCGCCGAACGAGGCGAGCTCGATGACGGCTTTGACTTCATCCTCGAACAGGGCAGGCAGGATGATGACATTGGCTGGCGAGGCGCTGCCAAGACCAGATGTGACCCGAAGGAATTCTGGCGGCACATTGTCCAGCATGATGGCGCGCTTGTCGGCGGCACTTTGCCCAACCAGGCCCTCTCGCAGATCAAGCCGCTGCTTGATGGCAGCTTTGCTCTCGGCGCCATAGGAAGCCGCCAGCTCAAGATAGGATTCCTCCTCGTCGCGATTGGTGACGTAGAACACCCCATACTGGGCGTTCACCAGAGGAGCGAGTTCGGACATGATGAGCCGCGAGACGGTGGCAAGATCGCGCTCGCCTTGCAGCATGCGCGAAAACCGGGCGAGATTGGTCTTCAACCAGTCCTGCTCGGCATTCTTCAGCGTCTGATCCTTCAGATTGCGGATCATTTCGTTGATGTTGTCTTTTAGCGCGGCGACCTCGCCGGACGCTTCGACGCTGATCGAACGGGTAAGATCGCCCTTGGTCACCGCCGTCGAAACCTCGGCGATGGCACGCACCTGGGTGGTCAGATTGGCAGCGAGTTGATTGACGTTGTCGGTGAGGTCGCGCCAGAGGCCGGCGGCACCTGGCACACGCGCCTGACCGCCGAGCTTGCCCTCGATGCCCACCTCACGGGCGACGTTGGTCACCTGGTCGGCAAAGGTGGCAAGCGTCTCGATCATGCCGTTGATGGTGTCGGCCAGCAGGGCGATCTCTCCCTTCGCGTCGACCGTCAGTTTGCGCCTGAGATTGCCTTGCGCGACCGCCGTCACGACATCGGCGATGCCGCGCACCTGATTGGTCAAGTTCGTCGCCATCAGGTTGACGTTGTCGGTCAGGTCCTTCCAGGTACCGGCAACACCTTCGACGCGCGCCTGGCCACCAAGCTTGCCCTCGGTGCCAACCTCACGCGCGACTCGGGTGACCTCGCCGGCGAAGGAGTTCAACTGGTCCACCATGGTGTTGATGGTCGACTTGAGCTCCAGGATTTCGCCCTTCACATCGACGGTGATCTTCTTCGACAGGTCGCCGCGCGCCACGGCGGTCG
Organism: Mesorhizobium sp. M0772; assembly: GCF_040320135.1. NCBI lineage: Bacteria > Pseudomonadati > Pseudomonadota > Alphaproteobacteria > Hyphomicrobiales > Phyllobacteriaceae > Mesorhizobium > Mesorhizobium sp. M0772. The sequence goes on from NZ_JAMYPB010000014.1 coordinate 80,357, forward strand.
TGACTTCGGCGATGTTGCGCACTTGGCCGGTCAGATTCTCGGCCATCGAGTTCACATTGTCTGTGAGATCCTTCCACGTGCCGGCAACGCCGCGCACCTGCGCCTGGCCTCCCAACTTGCCTTCCGTGCCGACCTCGCGTGCCACGCGCGTGACTTCCGAAGCGAAGGAATTAAGCTGGTCCACCATTGTGTTGATGGTGTCCTTCAGCTCCAGGATCTCGCCGCGGACATCGACGGTGATCTTCTTCGAAAGGTCCCCCAGCGCCACGGCGGTGGTCACCTCGGCGATGTTGCGCACCTGGCCGGTCAGGTTGGCCGCCATGGCGTTGACGTTTTCGGTCAGATCCTTCCACGTGCCGCCGATGCCGCGCACCTGGGCCTGGCCGCCGAGCTTGCCGTCGGAGCCGACCTCGCGCGCCACACGCGTCACTTCCGAAGCGAAGGAATTGAGCTGGTCGACCATCGTGTTGATGACGTCCTTGATCTGCAAGATCTCGCCCAGCGCGTCGACGGTGATCTTCTGGGTCAAGTCGCCGGTCGCAATGGCCGTTGCCACCTTCGACACGTCACGCAACTGCACCGTCAAATTGCCGGCCATGGCGTTGACGTTGTCGGTCAGATCCTTCCAGGTGCCACCGACGCCTTCGACATGCGCCTGGCCACCAAGCTTGCCTTCCGATCCCACTTCGCGGGCCACACGCGTGACCTCAGAGGCAAAGGAGTTCAGTTGGTCGACCATCGTGTTGACGGTGTCCTTGAGCTCCAGGATCTCGCCTTTGACGTCGACGGTGATCTTCTTCGACAGGTCGCCGCGCGCCACGGCGGTGGTGACTTCTGCGATGTTTCGAACCTGGCCAGTCAGGTTGGCGGCCATGAGATTGACGTTGTCGGTCAAATCCTTCCATGTGCCGCCGACGCCCCTCACCTCTGCCTGGCCGCCCAGCTTGCCTTCGGTGCCGACCTCGCGTGCCACGCGCGTCACTTCCGAGGCAAAGGAGTTCAGTTGGTCGACCATCGTGTTGATGGTGTCCTTGAGTTCCAGGATTTCGCCTTGCACGGCGACCGTGATCTTCTTCGACAGATCGCCCGACGCGACCGCCGTCGTCACCTCGGCGATATTGCGCACCTGACCGGTCAGGTTCTCGGCCATCGAGTTGACGTTGTCGGTGAGGTCCTTCCAGGTGCCGGCGACGCCGCGCACCTGCGCCTGGCCGCCAAGCTTGCCTTCGGTGCCAACCTCGCGTGCCACGCGCGTGACCTCGCCCGCGAATGAATTCAGCTGGTCCACCATCGTGTTTATCGTGGATTTCAGCTCGAGAATCTCGCCCTTCACGTCGACCGTAATCTTCTTCGACAGGTCGCCCAAAGCCACCGCAGTCGTCACTTCGGCGATGTTGCGCACCTGGCCAGTCAGGTTCTCGGCCATGGAATTCACATTGTCGGTCAGATCCTTCCACGTACCACCAACACCCTCAACGCGCGCCTGGCCGCCAAGCTTGCCTTCAGTGCCGACCTCGCGCGCCACGCGCGTCACTTCCGAAGCGAAGGAATTGAGCTGGTCCACCATCGTGTTGATGGTGTTCTTCAGTTCTAGGATTTCGCCCTTGACATCGACTGTGATCTTCTTCGACAGGTCGCCCGACGCGACTGCGGTCGTAACCTCCGCGATGTTGCGCACTTGCCCGGTCAGGTTCGTGGCCATCGCGTTGACGTTGTCGGTCAGATCTTTCCACGTGCCGGCGACGCCCTTGACCCGGGCCTGGCCGCCGAGCTTGCCTTCCGTACCGACCTCGCGCGCCACGCGCGTCACCTCGGAGGCGAAAGAGGCCAACTGGCCGACCATGGTGTTGACGATCTTGCCGATGCGCAGGAATTCGCCGCGCAGCGGTCGGCCGTCAATTTCGACCATCATGGTCTGCGACAGGTCACCCTTGGCGACGGCGCCGATAACGCGCGCAACCTCAGCCGTTGGCTGAACCATGTCTTCGATGAGATCATTGACTGAACGGACACTGGATTCCCAACTGCCGGTGGCATTGCGAACCCGGCCGCGCTCGCCTATCCGCCCTTCCTTGCCGACGACCCGGCTCAAGCGCTCGAACTCGCGCGTCACTTGGTCGTTGAGATCAGCGATCTCATTGAAAGTCTCAGCTATCTCGGAATCGAGGCCTTCATAAACATTGTCGATGCGGACGGAGAAATCGCCGCGCCGGAAGGCTTTCAGAGAATTCAGGATGCTTCGACGGTCCAATTGCTTCTTGGATGCCTGCACGGTCACAGCGCCACTCCCAGCCCTATGGATTTATACGGATAAAGTTGCCCCCGCGGCCAATGGTGGATCGCGCCGCAAGACCCCAAACGCGGCATCTTCAATTTTGTTCCATCGTGCCGTGAATTCCAGGCCGACGGTTGCGCCTTGGTTTGAACGCCGGATTTTCATGATGCGGTTGTGGATTTATCGTGCTTCAGCCGACCACGACACGTCATAGCCGTTTGCCATTGCCAGAGAGGCATGAATTGCGTTGCGCAACTCGGAAGGCGAGGCAGCCACCCGGTGGTCGAAGCTCACGGCAATTTTCTTGCCGGACATGGCATGGACCATAAGCCCGACCAATTCCTCGTCGTCGCAGCGACACTCAGGAAACCTTGCGCGGATTTCATCGACCGCAAACGCCGTCGAGATAATGTCGTCAGCGCGATAGCCAGAGATCACCGCGTAGACTGCGCTATAGGTTTCAAGGTCAATGACTTCTGTTTTCAGCACATCATCCTCCCTGCGGAAGGCCGACGGCAGAGGCGCCGGATGTCTCGCAAAGATTGCTAGATGCCGGCATCGAGTCTTCGGCGCTGTATCCTGTTCATTCTATGACGGTTGGCCGCGCTGTCGATAGCTCTGCAAGGCTTTGTACGCTTCCAGACACTGATTCACGCGAGCGACCAGATCAGGCAATCGTGCCGTTCATATACGTTTTCCGGTTCACTGTAGTGCCGTCCGCCAACTGAAACAGTCCACCCGACCAGAATGACGATTGTCGGCCCATTCACTTGAAGCCCCCCAGGTCAGCGAGTGAGTTGTGGCCAACACTCCAACACCTCCGCCATGCTGGCCGCCTCAATCTGCTCACTGAAGCGGGAATGGTAGACTTCCATCAGTGCGTCATGGGTCTGGTCGGCAGAGCTGCAGATTGCATCGGTGACGAGAATGACGCGGAAGCCACGATCGATGGCGCCAAGCACGGTCGCGAGAACGCAAACGTCGGTTTCGCCACCGGTGATCACGAGCGCACGCACGCCGGAGCCACTCAGCAGCGCGTCGAGCCGCCCCTCGGTCCAGGGCGAATAGACGTGTTTGTCGACCACCGTCGCCGGCGGTACAAATCGTGCAAGTTGAGGCATCAGCTCGATCAGGCGCGGATCGATGTTGGAAAGGGTTACCTCCGCCCACCGACGATAGTAGTTTGCCCACATTCCCGGCGCCTCGCCCGGGCGGGCGGCAGGAATGAAGCGCGTGAACAGGGTACGGCTGGCATGTCTGGCGACCAGTTCTTCGATCGCCGGGACCACCTTTTCAGCCCACGGCACGGGCCAAGGTCCACCCGGCGCAAACAGGCGCTGCATGTCGACGCACAGATGCAGGCCATCGTCGCCTATTGGTCCGTGAATCAATCCTTGGGCGGCCACTGGTGGATTCCGTCGGGTTTGGGTTACTGGCCTGCCTGCCGCGCTGCATCGGCCTCAGCCACATCAACAGTGTAAAGCAATTCACCGTTTTCGTTGGATACCCTCACAAGCCAGCCGGACAGAGCGTCCGTGCCAGGCTGCAGGTCGGCGAGAAGATCGATTGCGCAGCGGATAGCTTCGGACCGGGCCGCCTCAAGGCTCGCCATCCTCGACGGCGGTATGCGTCGGCTGGTTTCGCCATCGCGATACTCAAAGACATATACGTCGCCGGCGCCGTCGCTTGCAGAGGTTATCTCGACCTGGTCGAAATTGCCGTTGCTGCTCGCGTCATATTCATTGGCTGCGAGATCAAAGGTCGCTGTCTGGACCAGGATTGCCTTTGCGCGGGCAAGCACCTCATCTTCAGCTTGTGTCCCGACTTTTGCCATGTCCACCGTAACGCAGTCGCCGCCCTCGCCGCAAAATATCACCCGGCGAACCGACTGGCCGTCTGGCGCCCTGGCATTCACCACTTCGGTTCGAACGACTTGCATGACACTCTCCTGTCTGTGTCTGACAATGTTCATGGTGCGGTTCGGTTCCTGCGGATGCAGGGCGTCGGCCCGGCTGTCGAGACTGACAGGACTTCCCCACCGGACATTCACGGTGCACCGAGCCCCCGCCGCAGGAACAATTCGAACGGAAACGCGTTGCCCTAGCTGGAAACGGGATAAGCGCAAAATGGCCGCGCCACGTGCTGCCTGGAAGGGCTTCTTGAAGGTTGGTTCGGTTACTTGCGGCGTGAAGATTGTCGGCGCAACCAGCGAAGCATCCAAGATCCATTTCAAGATTTTGAACCGCAAGGACGGTCTGCCGGTCAGGAGCGTCTACGCCGACGAGGAGACCGGAAAGCTGGTGGATGCAGCGGATCAGGTGAAGGGTTTCGAGATCGAAAAGGATGAATTTCTCCAGATCGAACCTGACGACATAAAGGCGTTGAAGCTGACGTCGAAGCACACGCTCGAAGTCGGCGAATTCGTATCGATTGACGATATCGATACGCGCTATCTCGAGAAGCCCTACTATCTGATCCCGGCCGACGGCGCCGCAATCGAAGCATACGGAGTGATCCGCGATGCCATGAAGAACAAGGGCGTGGCCGCTCGATCCTGCGTGGTGCTCTACCAGCGCGGCCGCGAAGTGCTGATTCAGCCCTATGGCAAGGGGATGGTGATGACCGAGCTTCGCAACCACAACGAAATGGTTTCGGAAAGCACTGTGTTCGATGGATTGGCCAAGCAGAAATACGACCCCGATCTGCTCGAAATCGCCGGCATGCTTATTGACAAAAAAGTGACGACCTTCGATCCCTCGAAATTTGAAGACACCTATGAAGACGCGCTGATCGCCATGATCGATGCAAAGCGCAAAGGCAAGAAGCTGCCGAAGCCCGCACCAAGGCCACAGGAGAATGTCATCAACCTCGCTGAGGTGCTGAAGAAGAGCCTCAAACAGGAAGGGCTGGCGAGATCCACAAAGAGAGCCTCACCGAAACGCAAGACAGCATAGTTGATAACTGCCCAGCCAGAAGGTCCGCACAGCAGCCCCAGCCGCCCCTAAATCGTTTGGAACAATTCTCGCGGTTGCCCGTTGGCCACCAAGGACGATGCCTTACGGCCGAGATCAAGAACGTCGACAGGGCAGTCCTCAAAGAGCCAGAGGCAGCGGATGCCAACATTGCGCTCAAAGGAGCCGGAACGCAGGACTCTGATCGAGCGCCGACAAGCCCCAGGACCGCCGGCCATCGGTAAAAATACATGGGGTGTGAAAAGACCCTTTCGCCTCCAGACGCGGCGACGCGCGACCTGTGGCGGCCGAACCCACGCCCAAGCGAAACCCGGAGAATAGATGTGCCCCCCAAACCAGAGCCAACCGAAGAGCCGCCAATGGATGCGCCGACGTGGACGCCGGACATACGCGAGCCTGAGCCGGATCTTCTTCCCGACGAAGTGCCAGTTCCTAATCCGGACGAGAACCGTGATCCGCCAAAGCGAGGCGTGGTGACAGACTGAACAACGGGTTTGGTCCGGCATCCTCCTGCAAAGGCGTTTATCTCGCCGCCGGGTTCATGATCGCCAGTGAAATGCGACTGGATTTGGCTGCGCCGAATGCTTGACGGATTTGGTCTCGATAGTGTGGACCTATCGACGCTTCGCCAAGCCTCATTTTCCAAGTATCTGTTCGAACGTGCATTGCTTCGGGCTTTTGTCAGGACGCCATCGCAGAAATTTGGTGCCATGACGGAAACGATCGCCGGTGACATGATCGAACCGCACCTCCGCCACCAGTTCGGGCCGCAATGGCTCCCATTGTCCGCTTCTTTCCGTGCTCCACCGACTGGGACCGCCCGGCGCTTTTCCCGTGAAGCCAGGAGCCGATCGCAAAGCTTCAAGTTGTCGCGTAAGCTTGGCCCTGTCCTCCCGGGCAATCGTCGAAGTGAACCCGACATGGTCGAGTTGCCCCTGGTCATTGTACAGGCCAAGCAACAGGGAGCCGACTTCACGCGAATTCGCCAGGTAGCGGAACCCTCCGACGACACAATCGGCCGTGCGCAGGCGCTTGACTTTGACCATGGCGCGCTCGCCGGGCCGATATTCATCATCGAGAAGCTTGGCAACGACCCCGTCGGTCGAACCTTGTCCGGATTGGCCAAGCCATCTGCCTGCCGCCGCCAAATCACGCGTTGCCCGAGACAGTTCGAGATCCTTTCGCCCGGCCGACTTCACGAACAGTTCGAGTGCAGCGCGCCGAACCGAGAGCGGCTGCTGCATCAAGGCGCCCTCGGAGGTCGCCAACATGTCAAAGAGGATCAGCTTTGCCGGCGTCGCGACCGACAGTTTCCGGATCCTGCTTTCCGCCGGATGCAGCCGCATCTGCAAGGCGTCGAAAGAAAGAGAGCCTGCAATTTCGATGACGATCTCACCATCGACCACGAACTCTTTTGTTTTCAGTTCATGCAACATCGCGACGACTTCCGGGAAATACCGCCCTAACGGCTTGCCGGATTTTGCACGCAACTCCACGGCCGCGCCGGCTTTAAAGGCCAGGCAGCGGAACCCGTCCCATTTGGGTTCGTATTGCCATCGGCCAGCATCGGCCGGCAACGTGTCGGCAGCCTTTGCTTCCATCGGCGCCGTGCTCAACGCCACGCCGAAAGACGATTTTACACTCGTCGGCAGATCGCGAGAGATGGCAGATTCGCCCGTCATGAAAGTTCCGTGGACAACGATGGAGATCGACTCAACGCAGCACTGGTGCCGGTTTTGGAAAAATCATGCTTCAACAGGGTTAGGTCATGATGAGATTTCAACCAGATCTCATCATGACCTGGGACGGTCTACTCGGCAGCCTGCATGTTGATCTTGCTTTCCGCCATTTCGGTGAGCTTGCGATCGGTCGCCTGCTCTTCCTTCAGGTTCTTGGCCAATACGTTGGCGCAGTCACTGCGGCCAAGCTGCTTGGCCCAGGCGATGAGCGTGCCATATCTGGTCATCTCATAATGTTCGACCGCCTGCGCCGAGGCTATCAGTGCCGCGTCTAGGACCTCCTTGTCGTCGACGTCGCCGCTCACATCGTCGGCTTCTTCGAGAATGCCGTCTATCGCCGGGCAGTTGACCTCCTTGGCCTTGACGCCATGCAATTCGAACACCTGTTCGACGCGCTCGATATGGCCTTTGGTCTGCTCGAGGTGTTTTTCGAATCCGGCCTTCAATTGCGGATCGGTTGCCTTGCCGATCATCTTCGGCAGCGCTTTCTCGATCTGCTTTTCGGCGTAATAGATGTCGCGCAGCGTGTGCACGAAGAGATCGTCGAGTGTCTTGATGTCCTTCGAAAAGAAGCCCATGGCCTTACCTTTCATTGTGCAGAAGTTCGGGTTCGGCGGCGGCTTGCCCGCCACCCGCGGAGGCCGGGAACTCGTCCCGGCTTGCTGGTCAACGCACCGGTGCTGGAGGAGTTCCTGATTCCGAGCCGGCCGTTACTCCTTTTCGAGACGTTGCGGTCCATCTCCGGAGGAGCTTTGACCCGATCACACGTTCCATGGTCCAGCGAGGACCCTCAGGCGCACGCCGGCGCGGAAAAACTGACGGCCAGGAGAGCCGAAACGTGCTGTGCGCCGCAAGCTCTCGCAGGCGATGGCTGCTTCGGCAGATGCAATGCCAGCGTCGGGCGCGCACTATTGTCGGGAGAACTCTTGGTCAAGTATGCGAAAGCCCTCTTCATATTTGGCCGCCGACGCTCCGACCTGCCTCGACTGCCAGATGTTGTCCTCCAGATCGGCGCGTTTTACGGGGAGCGCCACTGGGTTCGACGCAGCCCGCCGGACAAAGGCGAAATACTCCTCATCCGGACTGCGCGACATGGCATCGACCGCCGCGGCAATTGTCGGTCCGAAGCCTGCTTCTTCGAGCTTGGCGCGGGTCCAGCCTTCGCCTTTCTCCAGAACGTCATGAAGGTAGGCAACAGTCTTCTGATCGATTGTCTCGACAGCGTCGACGACACGGCGGCAATGCTCGATATAGGGCCGCCCGGTCTTATCGCGCTGCGACGCGTGAACCTCCTCCGCAATCTTTGCCGCCTGGTAGAAAATGCTCATCGCGCCTGTCCTTACCGTGATTGTCTCTGCCTGATGAAACCTATTCGACGATGTGTGGCGTGTGTCGCTTGTCCTCGGCAGGGTTGACATCGATACGGGCCTTTTCCGGATCGAAAGCGCCGTGACCTGCAATAGCCAGAGCGGCCGCATCGGGCGTTTCGTAGGCCCACATGAAATCGTCGGAAGAACTGCCGACGGCGTGGACACGCCAGTAGCTTGCGGTGCCTTTAAGCGGGCACCGGGTGGTGGTGTCGGTCTTTTCCAAAAGATCGAAATAGATGTCCTCGAAGGGGATATAGAAAACGGGCTCGTGCCCGTCTTCACGCAGGACCTTCGCCCGCTCCGTAGCTGCGACGATGGCGTCGGAAAACCGCACCGTCACCGTGCCGGAAAACGGTTCTATGGCCAATCGGCCAAGGTTTTGCTGTGAAGTTGCGCCTGAAGTTTGCATTTGGATTTCTCCCTGGCGATTACCGCAAGATCGGTCATGCTTGGAGACGAAATGCGCGGCGGCGCTTCAGGTTCCGGCATGTCCGATGAACCTGAATTGCAGCCGGACTTAAAGCGCCTATCGGTTGCCGTATCCAGCAGTACTCGTCCATAAGGCGCGGTGAAATGCTCGTCCAACCCATTCGAAGACTTTAGAAGGACGACACGGTCGTCGCTTCCGTGGAGCGTCAGGGCTGGCGCCGAAATGATCTTCGCCGCTACTTGCCGGCGGGCGAGTTCGTGGCTGGAGATGCTCCAGCTGTTTGGCCGTCGTCAGCTGCCGCCTCATGTACGGGCTCCGGGGCGGCCTCAGTTGCTGCCAAGTGGGCCGCAAGGTCCCTATAGACCTTGTCCCTGCCGCCATCGTGTTTAGCGATCAGGCCAAGTAAGTCATGACGGCTTAGCTTTGCAATCTTCATTAGGAATTCGAATTCGTGCTTCGGAATCGAGGCTGCTAAGCGATCGAGTTTGGCCCGCCGGGTCTCTTTGGACACATGTGCTCCTATGTATCCAGCCATGCGAGGCACGTACTCGAAGGCCCGCCATTGTCTTGATGGCGGGCCTTCGGGCGGCCGAAGCCGCTAGGTCCATCGGCTACTTGTTGCAATTTTGCACGGTCGAGGTCGTTGCGCCACTTGCAGTGTTGTTATCGATGTCATTGCCTGCGGCGTCCTTGCAACGGTCGGTCATGCCGTTCGATTTTGTAGTCGAGTTTGTGGAATTCGGATCGGTTGGCACGGCCGCATTCCCGCTGCCAGTGCCATTGCCAGCGGCGCCGCCGCTGCCAAGAGTTCCAGTACCCGTTCCATTACCCGTGCCAGCCGTGCCGCCAGCACCCGTTCCATTTGTCTGCGCCAAGGCGGAACCGGCCAAGGCAATAGTTAGCACCGACGCGGCTAGAATTTTCTTCAACATTGGAGTCTCCGTGTTTGAATCGCCGAATTGCGATCGCTTTCCCAACGACAGGTTTTTCTCATTGTTCCCGGCGTAATGGATTGTGATCCGCAGCAGCCTTCGTCGAGGTGGACACTCTTGACGGCGCACGAATTGTGATGAGACCTGACAAGGGCAGGATGGGCTTTGTTCAACACCAAAGCGATATGTTGGGCGCGGCTGCATGCATCCGTCGCGGATCGCGATGCGGAATGTGGGCAAGACGGGTTACAACAGAAGCGGCGATCAGAGCTGCGAGCGAACCCGGCCGCCTTGATGTTAATCTGACGGTTGAATCTCAAGACCATTCCGACGCAGGAGCAGAACGCATGCCGGCTCGATCCGAAGGATTTACAGTCGCTCTGGCTCACAACGGGATGCACGAACGCAGGCGGCCGCTGCGCTCTATCGACACAACATCGAACAAACCGGAATCGATGACCGGGCAGTGATCGGCGCGGAGCTTACCGACCCCTCGGGAAAGATCTGGGGTGGAATTTGGGGCAGAACGGAACTGGGGCTCCTGTTTCTCGACATGTTCTTCTTGCCTGAAAAATTGCGTGGCCGATCCTATGGATCACAGCTTCTTATGGCGATCGAGGAGGAAGCCGTTAGGCGTGGATGCAAGAGAGCCGTCGTCGAGACGAGCAGTTTCCAGGCGCCTCAATTTTACCGGCATCATGGGTTTGAGGAATTCGGCAAGGTCGAATTCGTTATTCCAGGACACGCCCGCATCTTCCTTCGCAAGAACCTGCAGTAATCTTTGCGGAGGCGCCATCTGCACGAACGGCTGTTCGCCGGCAAAACGCCGGCGCCTTAGCCCTCCCAGCCGTAGCCATCTACTCCCGAAGGTCCTTTTGCCCTTTCCATCCAGGAAGCTCGGTCATCGGGCATAGCAGCCGCGGTCGCGCCGGATCGGAGATATCGAGTTTATCCCAGGGAATGCGGTACAGGCCGTCGCGGCGGCGCAGCCGAAGCAGGTCGAGCATCGCGATGCCGATGGTCGAGGCCGACAGACGCTCGAACGCGGCGTAGATGCCAACGTGGAATTCAGTAACGACGAGCTCGTCGCCACGCCGTTCGGCGAGAATCTCTTCGATGTGACCGATGCTCTTTCCGCGCTGCGAGAGCACGCGTCGCCCGGCAAGATGTTCGAGGTTGACTGTCCTCATCATCACGCTCCTGGGATGCGCCCGATGACATGATCGCGCAACCAGTCCTGCCAGGCGAAAATCGACGTCTCGCCCACCTCGATGTCACATTCGATGTCGAGCCCGTTGTCCTGCACCTTTTTCCACGCAATCCTGTGTGGCTCGGCGTGGCGTTTGCCACCCACCCTCGTCGCCAGTTGCGCCATCCATTCCCCGGGCCGCGCGCCAAGGCGGCGCGCCAAAGTGATGGAGCCGAGTTCTATCGCGACAATCCTTGGTGGTTTGCCCCGCCGCAACTCGGCCACCACTCCGTCGACCTTGCCGATCTTGACCCGCCGGCGGTCGAACACCTGCTTGTCCAGGAGATTACGCATCAATTCCATCATGTGCCTCCGAATATCTGCAGCGGAATCGTCACCACGGCGAGCACGAAGGCAAGCGCGATAATGAAGACAACGGCGGCATTCGAAATGATGCCGTTGCGATGTTCGCCGACATAGCGTTCGTCATTCAGCAGGAAGAGAAATGGAACTACCGTCAGCGGAAGGCTCGCCGCCGTTACCGCCATGGAAAAGATGGTCAGCCTCAGTGGGTCGAGGCCAAGCATGATCGGAATGGCGGCCAAAAACAATGATGCCGTATAGACGGCACTGAAGCCCGGATCATCGCGCGGCTTGCGATCCTCGCCCCAGGTCCAGCCAAAGCCCTGCGCCACCAGATATGCCTGTTGCAACCCGACTTCGAGTGCGGCGCCGAAACAGGCAATGGCGAGCGAGGCAACGAATAGAACGAACCCCCAGAAGCCGAATATAGGGATCAGCATCAACGGCAGTTGGTGATAGTCGTCCACCTGGTCGATGCCGCGCGTCGCGAGAACGAGAGCAGCGACGATCAACACGCCGATCGAAATGGTCCCACCGAAGGTCATGCCCAGCCCGGCGATGGCACGATTGGCCCCAAGGTGGCTTTCATCCCATTTGTCCTCGATAGCTCCCGAGGAATAGAACATGAAAAGATAAGGCGATATTGACGCGCCGAGAATGCTGGCCGCCATGAACCAGTAATTGATGGCATCGTGAGCCGGCAGCGAAGGCACGGCGCTGCCAGCGACCGCTGTCCAGTCGGGCTTTAACATCACCGCACCAACCACGAAGCACAGCGTCACGAGGCCGAGGACCGAAACGCCTTTCTCGATAAAGCCAAACGTGCCTTTCCACAGCAGCAACCATGCCAGCAACGCCACCGGCAGTGCCCACCACTGGAAGCCTATGCCGGTGGCAAGTTCGAGTGCGATGGCCACACCGCCGATCTCAGCGGACAGCACCATGAAATTGACGAGAAAGACGACGAGCAACGGCCATAGGAAGACGTTGAACCCAAATCTTTCACGAATGCCCTCTGAGATCGTGTGATGGCTCATCGCGGCGAACCGACCGGCCATTTCAACCAAAAAGATGATGCATATGGTGCCGAGAACTATGGCCCAGATTAGCTGGAATCCGAAGGCGGCACCCGCCTGCGTCGCCGTAGCCATCGACCCGACTTCGAGGAAACCTCCGACACTGGTGACGACGCCAAGCGATATTTCCAGAAGCTTCTTCACGGTTTTGGTCCGAAAGCGCTGGTGTAAGCGGCGGCGAGCGAGCGCATGGCCGCCCGAAGATCCTGTTGTGCGCTTTTCACCTCAGTGCGATTGTTCACCCGCAATCCCGCCTCGGCATGCGCCACCGCCACCGACAAACTGTTGACTGCTGCCGTCAGTCCTGCTCGCCCGGCTGGTTCAGCGGTCTCGGCCGATCGAATTTGCGCCTCGACCTCGGCCAACGTTTTTCCGACCGAGTGCAGTGCGGCCGTGGCATAGGCGGACGGTGCCGCTCCCTCCACCCAGGCATCCAGCACCATCGATACGGTCTGTGCCGCGGAGGCCGCTGTTCGTGATTGCTGCGCCACCTGATTGCATCCGGCCAACCCGGCTAGCATCAGAAGCAAGCACAGCCAGCCAACCGGAAAATGACGGTCGTTATGGGGTACAGCGCGCGTTGGATGCGCCACGCGGATTTCCTCCCCGGCCCGAACCAACTGCGTCCGGCATCAATGATCTAGAGCGCTCGGAGAGCTCGTCAAACGAAACCGACGACGAGCCTGTGAGGTCGGCTAGTCCAACGTAACAAAACGCTCCATCCCGGACAGCCGTTAAAAGAGGGGGGCCCGCGCTTCTCTTTGGCGCGGAGAAGCGCGGGCTGATCGGGCTGAGGGGATGACCCGATCGCGCAGCATCAACATGGGAGGGCAACAACGCTGCACGGTTCGAACTTCCAACCGGGCCACTTGTTCCAACTTCAACTGATCCGTTCTGAGTACTCAATCCATGCGTTCGGGGGGCCTTTTTGAAGGTAGGCCATGGCGAGTTCTCATGGCGTAGAACGGTTTTTGTCGCAACGGCCCATCCATGAATGCGCGCGACGACCGCGATGACGACCGTCGCCTGACCGTCATGACAGCGCACGATCAATCCAGCCCAAACGCCGCGGAACAATTGTGCCCACTCGTGGTTCCGATGGCACGAAGATGGAGGATATGATGACGGACGCCAAACTCGCTGTGGTGACCGGCGCCTCGAGTGGCATCGGAAGGGAACTCGCAAAGCTGTGCGCTAAAGACGGTTACGACCTGATCATCGCCGCCGACGAGCCGGCTATCCGGCAGGCGGCAGAGGCACTTGAGACCCGCAATGTAACGGTCGAAGCCATTGAGGCCGATCTGGCGACCGTCGAGGGCGCCGATCGGTTGATCTCCCAGATCGGCGATCGCGATATCGACCTGTTGTTTCTCAATGCGGGACGCGGGCTCGGCAACGGCTTCGTCGACCAGGACTGGCGAAAAGTCCGCCGGATCATCGACACCAATGTCACTGGAACGGTCTATCTGGCGCATGAGCTCGGCGCCAAGATGGCCCGGCGAGGTCGCGGGCGCATCCTGTTCACCGGATCGATCGCCGGCTTCATGCCCGGCACATTCCAGGCCGTCTACAACGGCACGAAGGCGTTCATCGATTCCTTCTCGATCGCGCTCCGCCATGAGCTGAAAGATAGCGGGGTGACGGTCACCGTGCTGATGCCTGGCCCTACGCAGACGCGATTCTTCGAGCGCGCTGAAATGATGGATACCAAGATCGGCACCGATGAAAAGGACAATCCGGCCGATGTCGCCAAAACGGGTTACGAGGCGATGATGGCCGGTGATGAACAGGTCGTCAGCGGTTGGAAAAACAAGCTGCAGGTTGCCGCCGCGCATGTCACGCCGGCAGCCACTTTGGCCGAACAGCACCGTAGGATGGCCGAGCCGGGGTCGGCGTCCAGCGACTGAGCTGATATTTCGCGTCATCAAACGGGCTGGCATTCGCAGAGACCGCATGTGCTGCGCGAGGCAATCTATCGCTGCCGCAAGGCGGCACCATCTCGTTTCCCGGCGTCTGTGTTGGCCTGGTCGATCACATCCCGTTTGGCGGCGATGAATGAGGGACCGGCTTTCCGGATGGGCCAGACGCATACGCAACGCTACCTGGAACCTTTATTGGCCATGGTCCAGAACGGCGCAATCGATCCCTCCTTGTGATTACCCCCGGGCCGATCTGAAAGCAGGGCCGGATCTCTACAAGACGTTCCGCGACAAGCAGGATGGCTGTATCAAAGTCGTGACGCGGCCTCACAGCTAAGACGGGCAAGGCGACCGACACTCACTGCAATCACAAGGGAACATTCGCGTCGACGGCCGGTTAGGTGCCACTTCCGTAACGGTCACCTGCCGTAAAGCGAGCCCATGATGAACCATGACCAGCATGACAATGTACCAGACGCAGCGCGCAGACTTGTCGTCGGAAGCATCGCGGGAGGAATTCTCGCCGCTTATGCTTCCACGACGTCAGCCGATACGGGAACAGTGCCTGCTAAAGCAGGCCCTGCGAGCCCGATGCTCAAACAGAATCCGGTGACGCAATATCACCAGCCGCCTTTCAAGCCACAGGAACAGAAGTGGCCGGGTTTGGCCAGCAAGATGGTGCCGCGCCCGGATCACGGCGAAACGACCTACAAAGGATCAGGCAGGCTTGCCGGCCGCAAAGCGCTGATAACCGGCGGCGATTCCGGTATTGGTCGTGCGGCGGCGATTGCATTCGCGCGCGAGCGTGCGGACGTTGCTTTCGGCTACCTCCCCGAAGAACAGGAAGACGCCGACGAACTGGTGGACCTAATAAAAGCGGCAGGTCAAAAGGCTTGCCGGCGATATCCGCAATGAGGCCTTTTGCAGAAAGCTGGCCGATGAAGCAGCAACGCCCCTCGGCGGTCTCGACATCCTGGTCAGCAACGCTGCCCGCCTCACTCGAGTCCACGGTCCTCAAAAAGGGCCGCCAGGCCCACCGCTCCTTAGGCGTGGTGGGCTTTCAGACTGTCTACAGGAGGAACCAATGGCTGGCGATGAAATAGAAAGAAGGCGACTGCAGATGTTGATCGAACAATATCTGGAGACCCGTAAGCGACGGCACGATTTCGTGTCGATCGCGAATGCCGAACTCGCGATCAAGGCGGTCATGCCGCATTGCCCGGTGTCAAACGCAGCGTTGGCAGAGATGATTGCCGCTGGCGCCGTCACTTACGGCCTTGGCGTCCTATTCGACGCGAGGCAAACCGAGGGCGAACTGCCCGTTGTTTGCTAGGCTCATCGCCTGACCAATCGTCGCGCGGTCGCGAAGTTTCGCCCAGCTCTGGAATACGCCAGACCGGGAGCATGCCAATCGTGCCGGCCGGATCGCAGGCACTTGCCGGCGACGTCGTCTCGGGCCTGGACCGAATGTCGTCGCATATCTGATGAAAAACCAGTGTCTTTGTGCAGTTACCGGACTTCTCGTTGGGTTGGCACCGCTCCGCTATCCTGGCGTCTTGCCAAAGCCGTCGGTTGAACACCGAGCATATTTCGCACGGCCTCGACCAGCGCGGCAGCCCACACGGGTTTTGACAGCATCTTGTGATGACGCAAATCCTGCGGAATGTCGGATGTTGTGTACCCACTGACGAAAACAAACGGAATTCCGCGTTGCGCTAGAAGAGGGACAAGGGCAGCGCTGGTCTCGCCGCCGAGACCAATGTCCAGGACAGCGGCAGATATGACTTCACTCTCGATCAGCTTTTTCGCGCGAGCAACGGACGGCACTGGCCCGGCGATGGCGAAGCCGGCCTCTTCCAGAATTGCGCGGTGCTCCTCCGCGACCAGCCATTCATCTTCGACGATAAGGATACGAGATGCAGTCACGTTTCGCTCTCCCGATGATCAAACGGAAACTCAATCCGCAAGCTCAAACCATCGGAACCGAAAGATGTTTCAAAATTTCCGCCAAGCCGATACTCAATTTCGCCCTTCACCAGCGAAAGACCAAATCCCGTCTTCTCAGGCGGACTGACAGCGGGACCGCCGCTTTCTAACCATTCGAGCTGAAAACCGTGATCCGACGCCGACCAAGTCACGGACACCACGCCGTTTGGCACGGACAAGGCGCCATATTTTCCAGCATTCGTGGCAAGTTCATGGATCACCATGCCAAGCGACAGGCCCTGCTGAGGCTTGAGGCGAATGTCCTCGCCTGTGGTGTTGATGCGTTCCAGCCCGAACGGCTCGACTTCCTGCCGCACGATTTCCTCGACCGAGACCTCTTTCCAGCTTTCGCGCGAGAGCACTCCGTAGGCCCGCGCCATGGCGCGCAGGCGACCGATGAGCGCTTCGGCGAAAGCCTCCGAAGAGGGAGCATTTTTCAGGGTCTGACTGGCAATGCTGACCGTAACAGCCAGCATGTTCTTGACCCGATGGTTGAGTTCCGAGATCAATACCCGCTGGTGGGCTTCGGCTTCAGCCATGGTCGTCACATCGACAAAGGTCACCACCACGCCCTGGATTTTCCGCGCGCTGTCGCGGTAGGGGATCAGCCGCACGAGATAGTGGATGCCGTTGCTATCGCGCGGCAGCTGGTGCTCGATCATCTCGCCGGCCCTGAAAACCTGGGCAATATGGTCGCGCAGGTGCGGATAATCGAGCCGGCTGGCAAGATCGGTCAGCGGTCTTCCGATGTCGGTCGGCAGCAAGTTGAAGAACGAAGACGCCGCCGGCGTGAAGCTGCGGATAACCAGCTTGGTATCGAGAAAAACAGTCGCGATCTGTGTGCTCTCGAACAGGTTCTTCAGATCGCTGTTGGCACGATCGAGATCCTCGATCTTGGAAACCAGTTCGGCATTGATGGTGTTCAATTCCTCATTGAGGGACTGCATTTCTTCCTTGGAGGCCTCGAGCTCCTCATTGGAGGACTGGGCCTCTTCGTTGACCGAGACGAGTTCCTCATTGGAAGATTTCAACTCCTCCAACGCGGTCTCATATTCTTCGATCGTCGATTGCAGGCGCTCGCGCGTATCGCGGAGCTCGCGTTCGAAATCAGCAATCCCAGATGCCACCGGCTGTCGAACCTTTAGAGCCTCCAGCCGGGGCTGCGGCTGGCCCACCGGCTCGAACAGGACGAGAAACAGCGGCTCGCCGCTGCCGCGATCAGTCAAGGGCTCGATCGTCAATGTGACGAATTGGACACGATCTTCATCTTCTTCAATGGCTATCGCTTCGCGCACAACCGTGCGCCGGCCCTCGGCGGCTTCCCGCAAAGCGCCGCGCAATTCCAGACGCAGGCCGCTGCGTGCCATTGTGAGCAATTGTCTGCTCGGCACCCCTTGCGGCGGCTCGAGATATTTGCCGGTTCGGACCGAGTAATAGACTACATCTCCATCACCATTGACGACGACGTGAGCCGGAGCGAAGCGTTCGAGAACCTGCGCTTCAACGGTTTGCCTTAGGGAATAAGACAAGCCGCGGCGGGCATGTGTGTCATTGGCGCTGGAAAAGTTGGTTGCAGGCGCAGCATTCAACAAGATCGGCAGCCGCGGCGGCGCCGAATGTTCTCGTGCCTTGAAGATCCGTTGTTTCTTGTCGACCGGTGCAAACAGGTCGGCATGCTGGCTTATGCTTTCGGAGGTGCCAAGGAACAGATAGCCACCGGGCTTCAGCGAATAGTGGAAGGTCGGAATAACCTGCTTTTGCACATCGGGGCCGAAATAGATCAGGAGGTTCCGGCACGACACCATGTCCATGCGCGAGAAGGGTGGATCGCGGATGACGCTGTGCGCCGAGAAGATGCAGAGATCACGTACGCTCTTGCTCAAGATGAAACTTGTGCCGTCATTGCTGAAGAAGCGTTCGCGACGTCCAGGCGAAACGCCCGCAAGCAATGACTCCGGATAGCGCGCCGAACGTGCGATGCCCAGCGCCGCGTCATCGATGTCCGTGGCGAAAATCTGGATGCGCGGCACAGCCGAAAGTGTATCCATATGCTCGCGCATCAGCATTCCGATCGAGAAGACTTCCTCGCCGGTTGCGCAGCCGGGCACCCAGACGCGGATCGTATCGTTGGCGTCCTTGCCTTCGAAAAGTTTGGGGATGACGGTTTCTTCCAGGGTCTTGAAAGCGTCCGTGTCGCGGAAGAAATTTGTCACGTTGATCAGCAGGTCGCGAAACAGCGACCGCACTTCCTCCGCATTTGAACGAAGCAACTCTATATAGGCATCGATCGCGGTGTTCTGTGTTATTTGCATGCGTCGCCTGACGCGACGCAAGAACGTCTTGGCCTTGTAGCCCGAGAAATCATGTCCCGAATGGCTGCGCAGGATCGCGTAGATTTCCTCCTGGCCCTTGCGGAGTTTCAAAGCACTGGCCTTGCCATCGTCAGCTTCAAGCTCGTCGAGCAGTTCAAAGCTGTGGGCAAATTCCATGAGTTTCGCACCCATCTCATCGGCTGGGATGGCGATATCGATCAGACCGGAACTGATCGCGCTGCGCGGCATGTCGGGATTGCTCGGACCCGACTCGTCGGAGAGTTGCGCCAGCGTCAGGCCGCCATGCTCCTTGATTGCCTTGATGCCCAACGTACCGTCGGAATCGCCGCCCGACAGGACGACGCCGACGGCGTATTCGCCCTGATCCTCGGCCAGCGCGCTGAAAAAGATATCGATGGGCTTGCGCTCCCTGGACACCGAATTCGGTTGGCGCAGCTTTAGGCTGGAATTTTCGATGGTGAGGATCGCGTTGTGCGGCATCACGTAGACGGTGTCAGGATGGATATCCATTGCATCTTCAGCGACACGAACCGGAATTCCGGTGTAAAGCGCAATCACTTCGTGCAGCAGACTTTCCCGTTCCGGGCTGAGATGCGTGACGATCACGAACGCCATCCCGCTCGAAGACGGCATCCCGCGAAAAAATCCCTCCATGGCGGCAATGCCGCCCGCAGAGGCGCCAATACCGACTATGGGGAACCTCGGCAGCTTTTGCATCAATTGTCCTGCTTCAGTGAAATGCAACGCGGCAGCGCTGATTTCGATCCAATGTGTAAACCGTTCCTGGTCGAATTCCCATCCCGCACCGCCGATAGCCACGGAACCGATGGACGCGATCGCCGTTTAAAGCCCGGAGGGCTGCTATGTTATTAGGCATGCGAATTCTGCTCGTCGAGGACGAATTCTTGCTGGCAAGCGAACTTGCCTCCTATTTCAGCGATTGTGGGGCGACCGTTTTGGGGCCGGTGTCGTCAGTCAGCCGGGCTCGACGATATATCGATTCAGCGGATGGGGCGGTGCTGGACATCGACCTCAACGGTGAGACTGTTTTTCCCCTCGCCGATGAGCTGACGGACAGAGGCATCCCGTTCGTATTCTTCTCCGGAAACGATCAGATCACCCTGCCGGAGCGGTTCCGGTACACCCAAAACCTCTCCAAGCCGGCCGGATTCAGGACGGTTGCCGGGATCCTCGCCGCGCAATCAACAGCGCTTGGCGAAGACAACGTTTTCCGCGCTCTTCCAAAACTGAGGCTGTCCGCGCGGCTGCTGCTGGGCGACCCACAGGCGGCCGATCGCCTCGTCGAACGGACATTGAAGGCGGCGCTGGAGGAGCGGTTGTCGACGCGGCATGACCTTCCCTTGAGCGAATGGCTCAATACGCTCATGGAGGAGGTGCTCCGCAACGACAGGTCTGGAATCATGAATTAAGATTGTCCGATGGTTTGCCGCAGGCCGCCCTGTCGACCGCCCCCGCTACGGTACCCCTCCCCAAGAGCGCTTCGCTTCGTCTTGCAAATACGGCCGCATTCCTGCTAGAAATCGTCGTGGCCAAACCTCCGCAAACCAAACCTGACTCATTCCGCGATCCTGTTGAGGGCGACGCACTCGCAGCGTTGCTCGACGAAATCGCGGAAGAGGAAACACCTGAACGGCTGTTGAAACTCGCCCTTGAGCTGCAGCAGCAACTGCTGTTGTCAAAGCAGCTGAAAAACCCCAACTGAACGGCCTGCAGCTAGGCATCTTGATTTGCCTCGAGTTCCACGATGGCGTCATCGCCTCGTTCGCCAGACCCCTGGTGCGGTAATCTTTCAGCGCTCGATGTGGGCGAAAGCCAGTCTCAATAGCTCAGCCGTTCTGCGCCCAGAAAGCCCTGATCCCATCATGGCGCCGATGAGACGACCTGGAAAATCAGGGCCGACTTGGGTCGCAGCCCGAGGTCGATCACTGCTGCCCTGGCATCTCGGTATTTTCTTGCGGGCTCTTTTTGACGCCGGCCGCGGGTGATGTCTCGGCGGGGGCATTGCCGCCTTGGTTCTGTTCCGGGGTGCGCTTTACCGGCGATGTCTGCCACGATCCGCCTGAAAGGGGTATGAACACAAAGAAGGCTAGCAGGGCGACGAAGATCACAGCCGCAATGACGACGCCCCACCCGAGTACATTTCGGGTGCCACGCTGTTCTTCCTTCCGGGACACATGCTCCGTCATCACTGGACTCCTTTGTGTCGTTCGATGAGGTACAAATTTATCGTGCAGATCGACCGCACGGTCTGCTCTTCCCCGGCGCCGGCCACCGGCACAGCTGAAGAAAGCTGAAGCTAATCTTCTCCAGCTTTTCGGCTGCCTGGTTTGGCGACCCGCTTTGGCGTTTCCGGCACTGCCGGTTTCTGCTCGGGTGCAGGCGGATTGACCGCCTCATGCGCCAAACGGGCTTTGCGCAATCGCGCCGTTTTCTCTTCCCGCGCTTTACGCTCGGCTTCCATTACTCCTTGTGCGTAGAGGGTGGCTCGTGCGTCTCTGTCGTTTGCGGATCCACTGGCCGCCATAGTCAGCCCTCCGCCTTGTAATTTCTTGCTTCCTTCTTGGCGCCGTCTTTGCCGTGCTCGGCTGCAAGCTCTTTGGCCTGCCCGGGTGACACGTCGGTGACTTCGGCCAACTTGATTGCCTCTTTTTCAGAGAGATCACTGTCCTTTCGCGTGGGGTTCCTTGTCATCGCAGATCTCCTATCAGAGCCCAAACGACCGGACCGTCGGTGTGTTCCGTGGAACCTTCGATAGTCCACCGATTGAGGCGGGCTATCGCGCTTCCGGCAACGAGCGAAAAGTTTCTGATGCGGGCTGACAAGGTACATGATCAGCTTCAAGGCCTTTCGAACTGCTAGGCAGCCGGGTTATGGCCGGGCTATGACCGTGTGGGACGCGTGACACACGGACGGATTCAGGCATCGATGCCAGGCGCTAGTTCTCGCCCGCGAGCGTGACGAGAAATGACCGCCGCCATTCTGCTGCGTCATTGCGCCTGATGCGCTTGAGCAGTGCACTATGCCTTGCAATTCTTTCCTCAAGCGGCATCGCGAGCGCTTTTGCGATCGCATCGGCAACCTCGTCGACCGCATACGGGTTCACGATCAAGGATTCGGCAAGTTCTTCGGCCGCACCCGCAAAACGCGACAATACCAGCACTCCGGGATCGGCTTCGTCCTGCGCGGCTATGTATTCCTTGGCGACGAGGTTCATTCCGTCACGCAGGGGCGTGACCAATCCGACCTGGCTAGCGCGCAACAGGCCAGCAAGCCGAGAGCGTGATACGGCACGGTGGATGTAGCGGATCGGGGTCCAAGCCAAATCCGCGTATCTTCCGTTGACCGCGCCGGCGGTTGCCTCAAGCTGGGCCCGGATGTCGGCATAGGCGCTGACCTCCTCGCGCGTCGGCGACGCAATCTGCAAATATGTTGCCGCCCGCTCGTGTTCCGGATGCCTTTCCAAAAGACGCGCGAAAGCCTCCATGCGGCCGGGAAGACCCTTGGAGTAGTCCAGCCGATCGACGCCGATGATTTGCTTGAGACCCAGAATCTGGCGGCGCATGGAATCGATCTGCACATCCTCCGCCGCCTCATTGGCCATGCGTGCGATTGAATCGACGTCGATGCCGATCGGAAAACACCTCGACAACACCGTGCGGCCGTTCATCTCAGCCGAACCATTGATATCAAAAGTAATGGAGTTGGCCGCCTGCACTGAGCGCCGGAAATTCCCCACGTCCGTTTCGGTCTGGAACCCCACGACGTCATATTGAAGCAGGTCATCGATGAGTTCTTCATGGTCGGGCGTGGCTACAAACAGGTCAGGCGGCGGGAACGGTATGTGAAGAAAGAAACCGATCCGATTCCGGACTCCCAGCCGCCGCAACTGGGCGGCCAAGGGGATAAGGTGGTAGTCGTGAACCCACACCAGGTCGTCGTTGCCCGACAGCAGTCCTGCGAGCGCCTTCGCGAACCGCGCATTGATCTGCCGGTAGGCGTGTAGAAACTCTGCCCGGTGGTTCACCAGGTCGAGTCGGTAATGAAAAAGCGGCCACAGCGTGCTGTTGGCATAGCCATTGTAATAGAGCGAATACTCCTCATAGGGCAGGGTAAGCGCAGCCGTCTCGATCTTTCCCACGCGTTCCAAGCGGATCAGCGGTTCGTCGCTCGCGGCGTAGTCCTGATACTCAGCGCTTGCTCCTAGCCACAGGCCTCCACGCTCGGCCAACGCATCCCCGATGCCTACAGCAAGTCCGCCGGCTTGCGACAGATCGCGAATGTTCCCCAGCCTGTTCGAGACGACAACCAGACGACGCGGGATGGCGCGATCGCCAGTTAGCTCAGCCTCCCCACCTAAGGCGTCGCGCTCAAGGGGATCACCAACCGTTTGCGAGGCCTCGTTGAAAATTTCATCCGGTCGCTGCAACAAGAGCAAATCCTGAGCGTGAAGATCGCTTGGGGAACGGTCCGCGCGTGCGATTGTTCCCGACGTAAGTGTCCAGCCGGACTCGCTGGATCACATTCTCGGCCCGCTCGGCGCCTTTTTCAGCGGCTCTCGCAGGATCGTCGTCGGACACACCGGTGATGAGACCCCGATCCAGCACGCCGAGCAGCCGCTTTGGCGACGGCCGGACTTACCGCTTTGGTATTCATGCTGCCGGATCCCCTGCCCTGTCATATCAACTCCCCACCTTGGCAAAAGCCCCAACTGACCAAACCGTCAGTCCACCTCGATTACCTTGCGCGTCGGCTTTCGTTGGCGGGGCGGCTGCTTTGCGGCTACGGGCGCGGGCGGGGTCTGCGCTATCGATGCCTCCAACAACTGTCGCTGTTCTCTAAGCCGCGCCGTCTTGGCTTCCCTGGCATGCCGCTCCGCTTCCAACAGCAACTTGGCTTCTCGATCCGCCCTCTCGATCTTTTCCCTGTCGATGCGTCGTGTTTTCAAGGTCGCCTCCTTTGGTCAGACGGCGAACAAAGTGCGGACCTGAAAAAATGTTCCCAACAAATTAAGGCCTGATCTGCCTCAAATGATATTGACGAGCAGCCCGCCGGTTGCGCGCATCTGCGGCTCTGTGACGTCCAAAGGAACTGCGTGCCGTCTGCGGCGTTACGCCACCACGCTGGCGAGAAGATTACCATGGACGACAAACCCCGAACGACGATCAGAAAACCGGCCCGGATTGATCGAGGGCATTGCTTTTGCGGAGCCATCACAGCTGAATTCAGTGGCGATCCCTTTTGGATTTGTTTCGACCACGACGATGACTGCCGACGAGCGATCGGCAGCCCACTGACGATCTGGATTGGCTATCGTCCAGATCAGGTCGATTGGCTCGGCTCCAAACCAAAAACATTTTCGAAAACCAGGGGCGTCGTGCGCTCCTTCTGTTCGGAATGTGGCACCTCGATTGGGTACACCGACGAAGGGTTGCCAAATGAGTTCTACATCTCGATCGGATTCATGGACGCGCCCGAGAAGTTCCATCCCCAAGCTCAAGCCTATTGGGAAATGCGGCTGCCGTTTATCAGGATGGATGACGGTTTGCCTCGCGTCGAGGGCTACACCCGGGCGCGCGACCCCGCCCTGGGCAATCCCAGAGACCGGTGAGGCAGGAGGCTGGATCTCGGGCGTCGTACCTGCAAGCCAGCGCCAGGGCTGGCGGAACGGCGGCCGAACCATTGGAATGAGAGAGATCTCCAAACGGACAAATGCCCGAAACCAATTTCACCGGCGTGGGTTGAAGATGGACATGCGGGACTTGTTTTCACAGTCTGACGACAAAGAAGCGGATGTTTGAAGGATTCAAGCTAGAGACTGTGGATCTGCCCGAGTCCTCACTGCGAGTCAGGTATGGAGGTTCAGGCCCGCCGCTTCTTTTGCTGCATGGCCATCCTCGGACGCACGTTACCTGGCACCGGGTAGCCCCACTTCTCGCCGCCGACCACACAGTTGTCTGCCCCGATCTGAGGGGCTTTGGCCAGTCCTCGGTACCGGCAGACGCCGTGGACCATGCTGGATCCTCCAAGCGTGCCAAGGCCAGGGACTGCATTGCTCTCATGGGACATCTCGGCTTTCGCCGGTTTGCCATCGCAGGCCATGACCGCGGCAGCTACACAGCGTTCCGAACAGCCATGGATCACCCGCCGGCGATCAGCCATCTGATCGTCATGGACAGCGTCCCTATCCTGGAAGCCCTCGAACGCTGCGACGCCCGCTTTGCGAAGCTCTGGTGGCACTGGTTCTTTTTTGCACAGCCGGACAAGCCCGAACGCGCAATCATGGCCGATCCTGACGCGTGGTATGGCGGCTCAGCCGAGTCCATGGGGGCTGAGGCCTATGTCGACTACAAGGACGCAATCCACGATCCGAATGTTGTTCACGGCATGCTTGAAGACTATCGGGCAGGTCTGGCCATCGATCAATTGCACGATACCGATGACAGGAAAGCTGGTCGCCGGGTCGCGTGCCCGACCTTGGCGCTCTGGTCCGCCCGCGATGATCTTGAGGCACTTTACGGCAACGTGCTGGATGTTTGGCGACCCTGGACCACCGAACTGAAGGGCCAACGGATCGATAGCGGACATCATATGGCCGAAGAAGCAGCCGACGCGGTAGCCGCAGCTGTCATGGCGTTCTTGCGCGAACCGACGTCGTCATGCGGCGAGCTTTGCTGAACCGATCCGTTTGATGGCGATGCTGATCGACCGTTCGCCATCGTCGTAGTCGGCCCAGGCGACGGTCTTTTTCAGGTGGCCCGGAACCGTGCGAACGGTGTATTTTTTCGGATCGAGATCCGCCTTCACCTGACTCCAGGTCAGCGGCATGGATACAGTCGCGCATTCCCTGGCGCGAGGGGAGAGAGGGGCGACGGCTGTCGCCATGCGATCATTCCTGAGATAGTCGAGAAAAATCCGGGATGTCCGCAGCTTCTTGGCCATGTTGACGAGGTAGAGATCCGGGCTGTCTGCCGCCATCTGGATGCAGACGGCCTTTGCGAAGGCCTTGGCCTCGGCCCATGTCGTGTTGCTGCGTTGGGCCGCCAATGGCGTCACGACATGCAAGCCTTTGCCGCCCGTGGTTTTGCAGAAGCTCACCAAGCCCAGATCTTCGAGACGATCGCGCATTTCCTTGGCAGCCGCGACCACCTTCGCAAAAGGGACTTCCGGACCAGGGTCAAGGTCGAAGACAAGTCGGCCAGGTATTTCGGGATGACCCGGCTGGCAATTCCAGGGGTGAAGCTCAAGGCCGCCTATCTGGGCGATCGCGGCCAGACCCTCGACGCGGTCGATTTGCAGATACGGTTTGTGATCGCCGAAGACTTTCACCAGTTCCAGCAGATTGGATGTGCCTGGCATTGCGTGGCGCTGGAAAAACTGCTCGCCAGCGTAGCCATCCGGCGCGCGCACGAGTGAACAGGGACGACCTTTGATATGTCTGATCATCCAGGGGCCAACGGTCTCGAAATATTCTGCAAGATCGAGCTTGTCGACGGGCTGACCGTCGCCGGCATTCGGCCAAAGCGGCTTGTCCGGCTTGGAAATGATGACGCCCATGACAACCGGGCTTTTGCCTGTCTTGCCAGTCATCTTGGCAGGATCGGCAATCGGCGTCTCTTGAGGATCGGCTGGACGCTCGGCCTCCACGTCTTTTGCGGGCTTGTCGTCACGCAGGCCTTTGAAGGCGGCCTGCCTGATATTGCCACCCCCGGTCCAGCCGGCGAACTCGATTTCCGTGACCAATTCCGGCTTCGTCCAGAAGACGGTTGAATTCCTTTTCGGTGCACCATCGCCGGTAAACGGCGACGTCGCGGCTTTCATCTCCTTCAGCCTGGGCATCAGCTGCTTGACCTTTGCCTCGCTGAATCCGGTCCCCACACGGCCGATATAGGCGAAATGTTCGCCGCGATTGACGCCGACGAGCAATGACCGGAATTTGCCGTTGGTCGTCGACCAGCCGCCGATGACCACCTCATGCCCGGCGCGGCATTTCGATTTTGCCCAGGTGTCGGTCCTCCCCGAAACATAGGTTGCATCGGCCCTCTTGGAGACAATCCCCTCAAGCGAAAGGCGACAGGCAGAACGCAGCACCGCGTCGCCGCCATTGCTGAAGTGCTCGACATAGCGGATGAGATTTTGCTCGCCGCGATCGACTTCGCCGAGCATCTCGCTCAGACGTTCCTTCCGTTGTGAGAGAGGCATCTTTCGCAGATCGACGCCATTTGCGAAGAGCAGGTCAAAGGCAAAGTAGATCAGGTCCTTCGTCCGGCGCTCCGACAGCGCTGCCTGCAGTGCGGCAAAATCGGGCGCGCCGTTCTTGCCAAGCGCTACGATCTCGCCGTCGATGATGACGTTGGGAAGACTGGCGGCCTCCTTTGCGATGGCGCCAAATTTCTCCGTCCAGTCAAGACCCTTGCGGGTCCTAAGCGCGATGTCCTTGTCTTCCACGCGCAACTGGACGCGATAACCGTCAAACTTGATTTCGTGAACCCAGTTCGTCCCGGCCGGCGGCCGGGAGAGCGTCGCGCAAAGCTGTGGTGGGATGAAGTCGGGCATCTTCGCCGCTGAGGCACCAGCGGCTCGCTTCGGCCGCGGAGCAGGCTTTGCCGACCTGGCGGCGCGCTTGTCGGCATGGCCGCGCTTGCTGTCCCAAACGGCATCCGCATCGGCCAACGATGAACCTTTGATCATGAACGGCTTCGGACCTGCCCCCTTTCCCGCTGCAATCCTTTCCATGCTCCGACCGGAGGCGACGGATCGGTCCTGAGCCAGCACCGCATCGCCATTGCCCTCTGTCGCGTATTTGTCGCGGTGTTTGATCAGCAGCCAGTTGGTCCGCTTCCCGCCATTGCGGTCATGCTTCATGCGCACGAGGACGAAGCTTCCATGCAGGCGCTTGCCCTGCAGCGTGAATTTCAGGTCGCCTTTTTCCAACGCCTTTTCGGGAGACATGGCGCCTTCCGGTTCCCAATATCCGCGATCCCACAACTGCACCGTGCCGCCACCATATTGTCCTTTGGGAATCGTGCCTTCGAAGTCGCCGTACTCCAGCGGGTGATCCTCAACCTCCACGGCAAGTCGTTTGTCGTGAGGATCCAGTGATGGACCTTTGGTCACAGCCCATGATTTGAAGACCCCGCCAAGCTCGAGGCGAAGATCATAGTGCAGCCGCGTGGCCGCGTGTTTTTGGATGACGAACCGGAGCCGGTTCGAACCCGCAATCGAGCTTTCGCCGCTGGGCTCTTTCGTCTTCGCGAAATCCCTTTTGGCCCGGTAGGTTGAAAGCTCGCCCGTTTTCATGGAAGTGCCCCGACTAATGACGCATCGCCGGACTCAACGCAGTGGGTGAGATTTGGTTCGGTTCATAGCCGAGACGACGCCGATGCTGCTTTTCCGCTTCAGAGTGGCATCGGCGTCAAATGAGGCCTTCACGGAGACTACAGGTGTCGTCACCGCTGACGTTAAGGTTCCTTGGTTTGCCCAACCATTTTTGCAAGCTCTGAAAATGGTGGGATGTCCAGTTCGCCTTGCGCGTTGTTTGCGATCTGCAGAAGCCGGATCGGGAAGCAGATCGCGTCACGGTTGGCCGGTGACATGTCTTCGTAGGTCCGCTCGTCACCTGTCATGGACGCCTCTGCCTTTCGCAGGGCGGTATCGATCTCGTCAATTGACAGCAGACCTTTGTGAACGAGCAGGTTGTTGATTGACGCGACCGCCATCATCAACCCTTCAAGCTGAAGATTGGCAACGTTCATGGCTTGACCGTGTTTCCGCCGCCCGGCCTCGCCGGGGCGTTCTGGCCATCGGATTGGTGCGTCTTGTCATCCACCTCATTGACTGGCCGCGTCAGACCGACCCCACTCTTGGGTTTCTTGTTGCCGGCCGCATCCTGAGAGAACGCATCCGAAGGATCAGGACCTGTTCTAGCCGGGTACTTCGTTGCGCCGGTCTCGCGACGGTTTTCATTATCAGGCATTTTTGATCACTCCAATCGGATGACCGATAACCATTACGAGCCCGGCGAGTTCCGGCGCCGCATGGAACATTTCTGGCCGTTCGTGCAGAGACAAGCGGGCGTGTCTCGGCAATCGCGCCTCGCGCACTGGCGGCAGGTCTCGCTTTCGTTGCCGACAGCACTAGGTTGCTCGTTGAGGCAAAAGGAATTCCCCATGCGGGTGGCACGCGAAGCCTGGGTTCTTGGCAAGGAGAGCATCCTCGGATTCATCAACGACAATGCCCTCAGCCACGGTGCGGCGATGGCATTCTATGCCGTTACGTCCCTGGCCCCGATCTTGTTGATCGTTGTTGCGATTGCTGGACTTGTCTTTGGGCATGAAGCAGCTCAACTCGCTCTGTCGGCTGAAATCGCAGGCGTGATGGGATCGCAAACCGGCGACCTTCTGCGCAGCACCATCGAAAGCGCTTCTCACAGAACCGCCGGCACTGTTGCCACCTTGGTGGGCATCGTCACCCTCTTCGTGACAGCCTCAGGGGTGTTTGGCGAAATGCAGCTTTCGCTCAACACAATCTGGAAGATTGACCCACCACCCATGTCTGTGTCGCGATTGGTGCGGGCGCGGGCGGCCAGCCTGGGTCTGGTTGCAGCGTTGGGATTTCTACTGCTTGTGTCGTTGGCGGCGAGTGCCGCCATTTCCGCGCTTGGCGCTGTCATCAACGCCCATCTGCCGTTCGGCACGATCATTCTCGCGTCGATAAACGGCATTGTATCGTTCGTGCTGATTTCCGCTCTGTTTGCCGCGATCTTCAAGATCCTGCCGGACCGGTCGCTCGCTTGGCGCGATGTCGCAATTGGCGCGGCAGTGACCGCTTTGCTCTTCACCATCGGCAAGTCGCTGATTGGCTGGTATATCGGAACCAGCGCGATTGCATCCTCCTATGGCGCGGCGGGTGCACTGCTGGTCGTGCTGCTTTGGGTTTACTATTCGTCTGAGATATTCCTGCTCGGCGCCGAGTTCACGCGGGCCTATTCCGTCCGTCTCGGCAGTCGGTCCGACCTTCAACCGATAGTGGAGGCAGAGAGCCCGTCGCGACAGACATCGAACCTTGGACCAACCATCCAACGCGAGGTGCAGGCCTGGATTGTGATCACGGGTTTGCTGACCTTCGTGGCGACACGGGTCTGGCCATCGCGGCGATCTTAGCTGCTTCCCACCAATTCTGTTTCTTTGGAACGCAACCCGGACACCGGAATTGCATAGGAACAGGAGGTTGCCCATGCCAAAATTCCGCTTTGAGACGACAGTATCCGGCCAGACTACCGCTCTCGAGGAAGAGCTAGCGAGTGCGGAGATGGCCAGTCCGAGAGCAATAGAGATGGCGCGCGTAGCGGTGGCGGCGGATCCTGGGTCAGGAACCAAGCAATCGGGATCGACTATCAAGGTCTACGATGAAGCCGGATATCTGGTCGCCACAGTCAATTTTTTCGACGTGTTGCCGAGTGATCCGGACGCCGGACAGCATGGGATTGGCGACGCGGTTGTCGAAGAACCGGGTGTGATGCGGTCTGGCTGACCCGTGGTAGATCAGGGTTTCACGTTTCGCTCACGCGATCCCCGGCAGGGCAATTTGCTGAGATCGCGAGGTCCTCGGCCATCGTCGGATGCTAGAGCTGAGATTCGATCGGGAGGTGACGGACGAAGACCGCCAGGATACGGCGAAAAAATCCGGCTTCTGGTTCATGCGTATAGTCCTGAATCTTGCCTTCGCCGCATCCATGCCAATGCAGAACATTGTGCTTCAGTTCGAGCCGATAGCTTGTTTCCGGAGATATTTCCGATTGGAATCGATGCCGCAGTTCGGCGACCAATTTCGGATCCTCAAACAGCACGCCCATTTCCGAGTTCAAGGACACTGACCGTGGATCGAAATTGAAGGAACCAACAAAGCCGATATTGTCGTCGACGGTGAAAGCTTTCGTATGCAGACTGGCGCCCTTCGAGCCAAACACCGAGATTGCCGAGCGCCGGTTGAACGGCTGAAGCTCGAAAATTTTGACGCCATTCCTCAGCAGCCGCTTGCGATAGTTTGCGTAAGCGCCATGGACTGCGGCCACGTCGGTAGCTGCCAGGGAATTGGTCAGAACCGAAACGTCAACACCGGCGCCGACAAGGTCCAGCAAGATCGCTGTACCCCTTTTGCCGGGAATGAAATAGGGCGACACAATCTCCAGACATCCGCAGGTGGATTGGATGATGGGACGCAGCTCTTTCATAAGCCAGCTGCGACGTCTCCAACCACGAACCTTCTCCGGCGGATCGGAAATGACCCGCACGCCATCCACCCAATGAACGTCGTTGCTGGCCGCAATAAACTCTGTGATCGAGCCCCGGTTGCCGATGCCGTCCAAGAATTTGGGATCGGGGCCGGTATCGCTTCCTTCAAGCCATTTGGCATGCTCATGCTCAGCCACTGATCCCAAGGTTTTGATTGGCTTGGCTTCATTGCAAGCCCAGAAGGCATCGAATATCGCCGCAGTTTGCCGTACCGCAGGCCCCAGGAGCAGCAGGTCAAGGTCCCGGAAATTGGTTTCTGCCGCATCGAAATAGGCATCGCCAACATTCCGACCGCCGACAATGGCAAATTTGTCGTCGACGATCCAAGCCTTGTTGTGCATCCGTCGCGTCAATGCAAAGAGCCGCAACAGCACTTCCAGACCACGCATGATCCGGCCGCGCCTGATACCGCTCGGATTGAACAACTTCAATTCGATGTTTGGATGGTTGTTCAGCGCCAGATATGCCGCATCATTTTTACGCGGATTGACGTCGTCAAGGAGCATGCGTACCCGAACACCGCGCTCAGCAGCTCGAAAAACCTCGCGAAGCAGCAAGCGGCCGGTGTGATCATCATGCCAAAGGTAATACATCAGGTCGAGGCTGCCCTCAGCGCTCCTTGCCGCCAGCACGCGCACAGCGAAAGCGTCATAATTGTCCGAGACAAGCAGCAAGCCGCTCTTGCCGGCTTTGATGTTGTCGTTTGTGGTTCGCGAAAGTGATACGTCCATAAAAATTGCCACCTTTGGACGGCGCTCGCTGCCATCCCGCTCAAATCATAGCTAGAACCATTCTGAGGTATTCTGGTTGCATACGCAGCGTCCAATCACCCAATTGCTGGATGCAAGCAGGGCCAGCAATCAAGCGGCTGCAGAGCGGTCAGGAGGCTTGAGAGGCGTTGCCCCGACTGCTCTGCTGCCGCCGCGGAACTTGCTTCTCCTGTAGTCCCAGCCCCTCAGACCGTGAACTGTTGGCGGGAGCCCGATGGCGTGCACCCCGCCGCGGCTCTTCGACGAGAATGACGTGGTCGTTGTTCTCACTGAAGCGCAGGACCCTTTAAATTTAGATATCTCCATTATGCCGGAACCGGGTTCGGGTTTCCGAGTTAAGAAAATGCTCGCGACGGGCAATTTTCAACAGAGGAGACGGCACAATGCCCACTGCCAAGAAAGCCAATGGCAACAACAAGGACCTGGAGGACCTTTTCCTCGATGGCCTCAAAGACATCTACTATGCCGAGAAGAAAATTCTGAAAGCCTTGCCGAAGATGGCCAAAGGCGCATCCGAAGAGCAAGTTTCGGCAGCATTCGAGAAGCACCTCGCTGAAACCGAGGGGCAGGTCGAACGTCTGGAGGAGGTCTTCGAGATTCTCGGCGCGGCCGCGCGCGGCAAAACCTGCCCGGCGATCGACGGCATCCTGGAGGAAGGATCTGAAATCCTTCAGGAGTACAAGGGTTCGACTTCGCTCGATGCAGGGCTCGTCGGTGCCGCGCAAGCCGTGGAGCACTACGAGATCGCCAGGTATGGAACCCTGATTGCCTGGGCTACGACGCTCGGCAAGGATGACGTGGTTGCGCTCCTCAATGCGACACTTGAAGAGGAGAAGGCCACCGACGAGGCGTTGACTGCCCTCGGTGAAGCCGGCGTCAACGAACGAGCGGCAGAACGGAAAGCGGCTTGATTGATCGCCTACCCAACCGCCTCGGCGACCCATGTGCCGAGGCGGTCCCGGGAGATGAAGGACATGATCACGCATATCTACAAAGGACTGGAATGTTTCCTGCTTGAGTGTTCGGCCGCGCTGGTCAGGCGCCGCGCGCTTGGCGGTTCGCGCAGCGATCCTCGGCAGCTGCGAGAACAGCGCAGAGATGAGTTCAGGGCCCGCAAAGTCGCCGAATGAGCGCCAAGATGGAGAGTCGGATGGGCTTCTTTGGAAAATATTTCTCAGGACTGTTGAGCAAGAAATCGACTGACGGCAAGGGGAGCGGCGATATGCGGAAAGCTACCGGCGCGGGTCCGGCAATTGCCGCGCATTCCAAAGATGCAAAGACATCCGCTACTTCCGGTCAAAGCACCAATGCTTCGAGCAAAAATGCAGATGGACGATGACAAAAGGCAAGATTTGGCTACCGACTCTATGTCGCATCGAAGCGGCGCAAAGACGTTAAATCGTCGAGATGACCCGCACCGCAACCTTCAACGTCAATGGCGTCAACGGCCGACTGCCAGTGCTTCTCAAGTGGCTTGGCGAAACCGGCTATGACATCGTCTGCCTTCAAGAACTGAAGACCTCTGACGAAAAATTTCCCGTCGACGCGATTAGAAACGCCGGCTATGGCGCAATCTGGCACGGACAGAAGTCCTACAATGGCGTGGCAATCCTCGCTCGCGGGATTGAGCCGCTGGAACGTCGTCGAGGTCGGCCGGGCGATCCCGACGATTCGCACAGCCGCTACATCGAGGCAGATGTGAATGGGCTTGTTGTCGGCTGCCTGTATTTGCCCAATGGCAATCCAGCGCCGGGGCCGAAGTTCGACTACAAACTTCGCTGGTTCCGACGCTTGATCACCTATGGCCAGGTGCTGCTCGGCGACAGCTCACCGACAATCCTGTGCGGCGACTATAACGTCGTTCCAGGCCCGATCGACGCGGCGGTGCCGGGGCGCTGGGTTGGCGATGCCGTTTACTACCCCGAGAGCCGGAGCGCGTACGCCGAAATACTTGCTCAGGGCTGGTTCGATGCGGTTCGTCGCATTCATCCAGAAAAAGGAATTTACACCTATTGGAACTTCTCCTACCGCGGCGGGTACGATCGGAGTTCCGGGCTCCGGATGGACCATCTCTTGCTGAGTTCATCCCTATTGGATCGCCTGAAGAATGCCGGAGTAGATGCCGAAACGCGTGCATGGGACAAGCCGAGCGATCATGCGCCAGCCTGGATAGAACTTGATTGAGCTTCCTCGGCAAGGAGCCTGAAGACCTAGTGGCGCTCCTTCGTGATTACATTTGGCCGCGCATGTCTATCGTCAACAATGAGGACTGCCGGCGCCAAGCGATTCAAAGGACGCAATGATGACAAACACTCAAAAGGAAGCTGAACTGATTGCGCGCCTTGCACGCCAGCAAGGCGTCACTGATGGCGCTGTCATGGCTGTCCTTGAGGCGTTGCGGCGTGGTGGTGGAACCATGGCCCAGTTCAGCCACGTCGACTTCGGAGGAATGTCACAATGGTCCTCCGGCATGACGATGGTCGGCGACATGTTTGATGACAGCCTCAAGGCGAAGCTCAACACTATCGCGGCGGAGCTCTCGGCCTACCTGCGCGATCATCCCGCCAAGCCACAACGCGACGACACGAGCTATCGTTCTGCAGCTATGGCCCACGCCGGCTCATGGTGGCCTGAGGAGTTTGGGAGCCCGTCTGCCGCTGGTTCTCAAAACAATATGCGCTACGCAGCGTTTCCTGAGCGAAGCCGCCTGGTCATCGACGATCATGGAAAGATGGAGATTTATGACACAGGCGACCATCGCATATCCGGTGTTTCGCAGAGCCAGAGCACGGACTCCACCCTGACCTTTGTCAGCCAGCACGGCGTGGTCCCCGTATCTGATCTTAAGCGCGTATCTGCGACGTAGGGCAGGCCGCTTCCATGCAGACAGTCACGCTCATCGGCTATCTCGCGACCGTCTGCTCGATGAGCAGTTTCACGCCGCAAGCCTGGAAAATCATCAGGACACGAGAGACAAGCGGCATCTCCGCACCGACGTATGCCATCACTGTGTTGGGGTTCGCCTTGTGGCTGGCCTTCGGCATCATGAAGGCAGAGTGGCCGATCATAATCACGAATGGCGTTTGTCTCCTGCTGTCAGCGTTCATTCTCACAATGACAGTCCTGCCGCAGGCTGAGAAAGATGCAGTTGCCAAGGCTTTCGACCCCGACGACTAAATTAACGCTTCCAACTTTTCAGAAGCGGACCTTGGCTACCATATGCAGGATCCTTGCGCGGACGCCCCACCTTGGGGATGGTTGCGAGCGCATCGCTATGCTGATCCTTGCTCCTACATTCGTCATAAGTCCCGAATGGAGGATACGCGCCGACAACCAAAAAATCATCGGATGCCGAGAGACATTGGTGCCCGGTGCCTGCCGGGAGGACCGCGACGTCGCCAGCCTTCAGCGACAGCGTTCGTCCTTTCTTGCCGCCAAACCGGACTTCAGCATTTCCGCGGGCAATGCCCAGAACCTCGTGTATTTGCGAATGATAGTGAACGTAATCATAGATGCCGTTTTGCCAGCTATCGCCCCATCCGTTTGCATCGAAAAGCACCTGACGGCTGCTGGATCAAGTCCTTCGGGCAATTCGACGGCGCCGCGATAAACGACGAGCGGCCATGCTGGATGATTGGGTACAAGTCCATCATCCTTGAACCAGAACTCATTCGACTTTCGCTGCCTCACAAATCCGGCGACAGCTTCCTTGCGCGGTCTTGCGAAACCGGTGACGTTCTCGATCACTTTCTTGCTGGTTTCCAAAATGCTCATCGACGCTGCCTCTGCGGAAAATATCGAACACGTTTTAGTCAACATGCACCAGAAGCGCTCCGTTCCGCAGGGTCAAACAAACGTTGCATGGATACGCGGCCGGAAAGCAGAGGTTAGCCGCTCGCTCAGAGCTCGACCTTTGCGTTGTCGCCCACATTCGGCTTGGCGCCGGTAACGGCCGCAAACACCATCGTTGCGGTAGCCATCATTAGCCCCGGGCTGTCCCACAATTCGCCTTCGTCGGGTTTCACCGTTATCAGACGAATCTCGGGATCATCGGCATTATCCCACCAGGCTGAGTCAGTTTTCTCCCAGAGCTCGGCGATCTTTTCCCTATCATTTGTCACTGTGGCCGGGCCTGACATCGTGACGTATTTGTAGTGGCTGTTGTCACTCCAGGCCAATGTGACCTTTCGATAGGTCGACAGCTGCTTGCTCTTGGCGCTGTCGTCATTGACGAGGAAGTATATGGCGTTTTCTTCACGGACCACACGCGCAGATAGCGGACGGGCTCGATTGTACTCGCCGTCCCAGGTCACAAACATGCAGACGTCGATGTCCTCGGCGAGTTCCCAGATGCGGTCTGTTGCCTCGGCGGGCGTGAGGTCCGTCTGCTGCTCTCGGCGGTTAGCCATAAGCGTCCTCCTGCGGGTGAATATCCTCGCTTACAACTCACGTCCCGCCACGACGTTCCAACTCACTGGGTCCTTCGGCTTGCTAAAGCGGTGGAACTTTCGAAATTGCTGGAAGTTTGGATGGCAAACGCGAGGCCATGATGGTGGACAAGACGCTTCGAACATCAAAACGGACACCCGAGCAGGACGCAAAGGGTCAGTCGGAAAAGGACCACAAGGGCGGGGGAAGCGATGGCGTCGCCAGCGCCGATCCGCGTGTGATCTCCGGCAAAAAAGACGGC
This sequence comes from Mesorhizobium sp. M0772, assembly GCF_040320135.1. Classification (NCBI taxonomy): domain Bacteria; kingdom Pseudomonadati; phylum Pseudomonadota; class Alphaproteobacteria; order Hyphomicrobiales; family Phyllobacteriaceae; genus Mesorhizobium; species Mesorhizobium sp. M0772. The sequence continues at coordinate 116,712 of NZ_JAMYPB010000014.1, forward strand.
GACGCGACATTCCCTGTCAAGGGACCGAAGAAATAGCTATGAGCCCATTGGCAGGGCATCTGGCGGTGTCATCAATGCCACTGAGAAAATTGACGAACGGCTCAAGTCATTGCGCTAAAAGCGACAGAGTTAAGGCCGGCCTTCCCGACTTGCCTCCCGCCAGTGCGATCGCGGCAATCGTCGATCCGCATCGGCCATGTCGTGTCTCCTACTGCGTCGGATGACACTTTGCTACCGTCACCGACGCGGATCACCTTCAACCCTCCGGAGTTGCATGACGCGCATCGGCCTCAAGGCGCTAATGGCAGCCTGGAATCACGCGACCTTTGAAAAGAGAGCGACGTCGCATCTGGCCAAACCGTAGCGCCATCGGTGATCGGTTGTGGCAACCCGGCTCTGGTAGAACAGCGAAAGCTGACTTCCTTCGATCATCACTGTCGAGTGGCCGTTCTCGCCCGGTTGACCTGGCTCCAGCACCGGGCCGATCGAAACGTAAGGTCCGCTGACCTCGTCGGCTATGGCAAAAAACACCCGTTGCCGGTTTCCCCGAATGCCGTCCGGAAGAAAGCACGTGGCATTGAGAAGCACCCGGCCGTCCGGCAATTCGATCAGTTGCGCGCCCTCAATGCCCCATTCGTAGTCGGGATCATCTCTGGTGTTATGGTGGGGAACATCGTTGTGGTCGAGGATTTTGCCGATCCGCTTCCACGGACCGAACCACGAGTCGGACTGGCTACGCGCCAGATAGATGTCGGGCTGAGGCACCCTGGTGAATTTTGGCATAGCCGAATAAACGAGGTAGCGCCCACCGCCAATGACCGCCGGATGCGGATCGTAAATTCCGTCCTCTTCCGTGTCCGGGATGGCCAGAATGGCCGGACTGAGGACTACCCAATGGAACCCATCGTTGGAAACCGCATGCTCGCAACGGCCACCCGACTTCATGAATTCCGTCTGGATGAACATGTGGAAGACGCCGCACTCGTGGGTCACACCGGGAGCCGCAACACCAGTGCCGTTGATTGGAAGTTCGATCGGCTCATGCTCGGCCCACGGCCCATACAGATCGGGCGCCGTGGCATGCAAGATTCTCCACGTCTCAGTGGTGACCGTGCCGCTTGACCCGAAGACGTGCCAGACACGGCCATCGAAGACAGGACACGGGTCCTTGAGATCATCCACGCTTTGCGGATGAAACAGTGGAAAAACGTTGGTTTCAAAGTTGATGTTCATGTCAGCCCCGGAATTCGCCTCGGCAGTCGGAGACGCGCAGAGATACAGGCGAATCATTGATGTTAGGCACATTCTATAGCCAACGAGTTCAACGCAAATACGGCAATGCCGCTGTCCACCAGCATTCCTCGTTGAACCACGCTTTCAGTGGCGGCCGGGTTCCGACAGCCGCCCTCGCCTCCGCAACCAGATCCCGCTTCGTGCGTCGAACAAGCGGGCGACCGGGCCTTCTTCATTTCAGTTGGAACAACTCACCTGATCGAAAGTTAGGAGCTGGAACTAAGTAGTTCTCTCCATTCGCGATTAACAAATGTTAATCGTAACATAAATAGTGTCACAGAGGGAGTATGTCAATGGATGCGGCCTTTGGCGGGGTAACCGGCAGTCAATATGTTCGTCGCGAAAATATACTGGTCTGCTTCTCCCACTTACGATGGAATTTTGTTCACCAGCGTCCGCAGCATCTCCTCACTCTCGCATCCGCTCAGCAGCGAGTGGTCTACTTTGAAGAACCCCTTTTCGAAGAATTGCCGCAGCCGCTGATGCGGACGAGCGTGGCATCGGAAAACATTCTAATTGTCACACCAGTGCTGCCGCTCGGCACGTCGGCCGCGAAAGCAGATGCCGTCCAGCGGAGATTTGTGCAGCAGACCATCGCTTCTATGCCGCATAGCCGGCTGATCGCCTGGTACTACACCCCAATGGCTCTTCGCTTCACGGAATTCCTCGACCCAGACATATGCGTCTATGACTGCATGGACGAACTCTCTGCGTTCAAGAATGCGCCCCCCGAGCTGGGCCAGATGGAAAAGGCGCTTCTGCGCCGCGCGGATCTGGTTTTCACCGGTGGTCTAAGCTTGTTCGAGACCAAGCGTCACCTCCATCCCGCCATCTTTCCATTTCCGAGCAGCATCGATGTGAGGCACTTTCACACCGCAAGACGGCCAGGAAGGGACCCAGCCGACCAGGCCGGCATTCCTTCCCCGAGGGTTGGATATTTCGGCGTCATCGACGAGCGGCTGGACGTCGATCTCGTGGCGCTAGCGGCAAAGACAATGCCGGACGTGCATTTCGTCATGCTCGGTCCGGTCGTCAAGATCGACCCTGCAAGCCTGCCGCAAGCCGAAAACCTGCATTGGCTTGGCCCGAAAGCCTACTGCGATCTGCCCGACTATTTGCGCCATTGGGACGCCGGATGGATGCCGTTTGCCCTCAACGAGGCGACGCGTTTCATCAGCCCGACCAAGACGCCGGAATTCCTCGCCGCGGGTCTGCCGGTGATCTCGACGGCAATCGTCGACGTGGTGCGCAGTTACGGTGCTGCCGGGCTGGTGGAAATCGCCGACTGTGACGATCTGGAAATCAAGCTGCGCTCCGTCCTTTCGCGACCGCGTCAGATGCTCCTGCAGCAAGTCGATGCCTATCTTGCGGACATGTCCTGGGAACGGACATGGAATGCCATGGCAGCTCACATTGAGCGCGCCTACCAACGCAAGAAGGTCGTGCCCCTTCGCAGGAGTGCATAGCCATGTTCGATTGGCTGATCGTCGGCGCGGGTTTCGCCGGCAGTGTGCTTGCCGAACGGATAGCGTCGCAGCGTCAGGAAAGCGTTTTGCTGATCGATCGCCGCAGCCATGTGGGAGGCAACGCCTACGACTGCTACAATGAAGCCGGCATCCTCATCCATCGCTACGGCCCGCACATCTTCCACACCAACAGCCAAGCCATAGTGGACTACCTTTCGCAGTTCACGCAATGGCGGCCGTACGAGCACAGGGTGTTGGCGGCCGTAGACGGGCAACTGGTTCCCATCCCGATCAATCTCGACACCATCAACCGGCTTTACGGGCTAGACCTGACCTCGGCACAGCTGGAGGATTTCTTCGCGTCGCGACGCGAAACGGTGGAGGATGTCCGAACGGCTGAGGACGTCGTCGTCAGCACCGTGGGGCGCGAGCTCTATGAAAAATTCTTCCGCGGCTACACAAGAAAGCAATGGGGCGTCGATCCCAGTCAGCTGAGCAAATCCGTGACGGCACGAGTGCCGACCAGGACCAACCGTGACGACCGCTATTTCAGCGACAGCTTCCAGAAAATGCCGGCCGGCGGGTACACGCGGATGTTCGAGCGCATGCTCGACCATCCGAATATCAAGATCATGCTGCAGACCGATTTCCGTGAAATTCGTGAGAAGATACCGTTCAGGCGCATGGTTTATACCGGCCCGATCGATGAATATTTCGGCTGGCAGCTCGGGCACCTTCCGTACCGTTCGCTTCGTTTCGAGCACGTTACACCGGATTGCGAGCAATTTCAGCCGGTTGCCGTGGTCAATTATCCCCAGACGGAAGATTACACGCGCATTACCGAGTACAAACATCTGACCGGCCAGCAGAGTTCGCGGACCAGCCTGACCTACGAATATCCCACGGACATCGGGGACCCGTACTATCCCGTGCCCCGGCCCGAAAACGAAGTGCTCTACAAGCGCTATGAAGCGCTCGCGGCAAGCTGCCCAGACGTGTGGTTTGTCGGTCGGCTTGCAACTTACCGCTATTACAACATGGACCAGGTAGTCGGACAGGCTCTGGCCACTTTCGCGCGCATCCAAAAAAGCCTCCCGGCCTGGGCGCGCACGGAGGAGCCGTTGTTGGCCGAGCCGAGAAGATAGTTTCTTCCAAGACGGAAGATCGGGCGGGTATCAGAAGGAGAAACTCGATGGATACAAACTTCAACTCGGAAAGCCGTGAGATATTTATCGTCGGTTTGCGGAACGCGCACGCCATGGAAAATCAAGCGCTGTCGATCATGAAGCCTCAGGTCGAGCGTATAGAGAACTATCCGGAGGTGGCCGATCGCTTGCGCCGGCACATTCAGGAAACCGAAGGCCAGATCACGAGACTCGAGTCCGTCCTGGAGGGCCTTGGTGAGGAGCACTCCACCCTCAAAGACACTGCCTTGTCGATGGTTGGCAGCGTGGCCGCCATTGGACATTCGATGGCCGGCGACGAGATCATCAAGAACAGCCTGGCGAATTTCGCATTCGAGAACTACGAGATTGCTGCCTACAATTCGCTGCTGGTACTGGCCGACGCCGGGGGCTTCCAGGATGCTGAAAGGGCCCTCAAGCAGAACCTGAACGAAGAGGAAGCCATGGCCAACTGGCTCAAGGAAAATCTGAGCGACGTTACCATGCGATATGCCAGGCTGCGCGAGGCTGGGGCGACTGCAAAAAGCTGATGCACCGCACCGGCGCGGGCGGCGGTTCGAAACAGACGGCCCCCCCCCCCCCCCCCCCGGTTGGGCCCCCAAAAACCGGGGGGGGGCCCCCCCCAAAACCCGGGGTGGTTTAACAAAGGACGCGG